>NZ_WNJX01000021.1:0-30175 GCF_010892375.1 Granulicatella sp. zg-84
CCCCTGCTTCTTTTGCACTTTCGATGGCTGCTGTGTTTGTTGCTTTATCGATTTCGCCTTTTGCTGCGTCAGCTGCTTCTTGTGCTTTTTGTTTTGCTGCTTGTCTTTCTGCCGGTGTTAGGTCATTGTTGGCATCAAGTTGTGTGTCTCTTGCGTCTTTGGCTGTATCGATGGCTTCTTTGGCTTCTGCTTTGGCTTTCGGTAAGTCTAGTGACGCTACGCCGTCTGCTTTGGCTTTTTCAAGTCCTGCTTCGTCTGCTTGATCGATGGCTGCCTTCGCTGCTTCTGCTGCTTTTTCTAGTTCAGCTTTAGCTGCTTCTTTGTCTTTTAGACTAGAGTTGTCGATGTCTCTTGCTTTCTCGGCTTTTGCCTCATCGATGGCTTTTTTAGCGTCTGCTTTGGCTGATACGACTGGTGAAGAGGAAATGGCTGTTTCCCCTGCTTCTTTTGCACTTTCGATGGCTGCTGTGTTTGTTGCTTTATCGATTTCGCCTTTTGCTGCGTCAGCTGCTTCTTGTGCTTTTTGTTTTGCTGCTTGTCTTTCTGCCGGTGTTAGGTCATTGTTGGCATCAAGTTGTGTGTCTCTTGCGTCTTTGGCTGTATTTATTGCACCTATAGCTTCTGCTCTTGTTTTTTCTAATTCAATAGCTTCTAGTCCACTATTTTTTGCATTGTTTATTGCATTATCATCTGTTGCATTTCCAATCACTCTTGATGCTACTTCTATTGCTTTTGTTATTTTTCCTTTTGCTTTTGTTTTTTCTTCTTGTGATAGATTGTTATTATCATCAATTGTTCTATTTGCTTTTTCTTGTTGTTGTGCTAAAGCACTTACTGCTGCTTCCTTATCTAATAGATTTAAAGTTACAGTTATAGTTTTAGATACACCAGAGTTAAAATCATCACTCTCATTATTTATTGTAGCTAAAATTCTAATAGTATTGCCTTTTCCTTTTATTTTACTAATAGTTTCAACTGACTCACCTTGAGAATTTCGTATTTCTTCTACTGTAAAGCTAATATCATTTGTTTTATCGAATTTATCAGTAGGAGCTTTAATATATCCCAAAATCATTTCCTCAAATTCAACTTTGTTAGTAGATTCTTTACCAATATTTAAAGTTATATTCTCTGGTGCATAAACAGTTCTTAGTCTAAATGGTTTACTAACATCTAGTCCTGTACCACTTTCAATTCTCCCATTAGTTATTTTAATAACTTTAGTGTAATTATCAAATGTATTTTTTGAACTTGAAGTTAAAACACTTCCTTCTTTTAAAACAAACTCTTTAGCGCTATTCAACTCTTCAATAAGGCGAGTATTTCCACTGTAAAATGCTTGTTCATGATTTTTAGTACCAATATCATTTTCAGCTATATAAATTTTAGGGACATTACCTGTTGGTGTTGTGATTACAATATCTTTGTCTGTTGGTGTATCTTTCCACATGATTACATCTTTTGGAGTTCCCGTAGTGGTTCTTTCTGTTGGTGCTGAATTTGATGAATCTGGTTGTGGATTTGTTGTTCTTACAACAGGTTTAAACCATGCACGAGCATAATTGTTTGATACTGGTTGCTTAGACTTCATCCCAGCTACAAAAGCAAGATCGTCTATACTTCTTACGCTATTGTCCACTGTAGCTGTATAGTAAAGATAGTACTCCTTATTACCTTCTGCTACTTCAAATGAAAAAATTGCTCCTGTTCTAGCTCTGATAGAATCGTACATATCTTTTACATCACCTTTTAGATTTCCATCATTTACATGCCATCCAATTACATCTCGCCAACGCTCATCAAAGCTATCTATTCGACCACCTATAGAATTACCAATTCTAGGTGTATAAGTTCTAGTGCCTCCTTTTTCATCACCAACTCTTGCTCCTCTTACCCAATCTCCAATTATATTTCCATCTACCCATCCAGTAAAATTACTTTCAGTACCGAAATTAATACTTGTAATACGGGTAACTTCTTTCGGAATTGACACGTAATAGAATGGTTCTTTCCATCTATCATGATGTGAATTAAATACTACTCTTACATTAATTGTATGGCTACTAGGATTAAACGAAAGAACTTCAAACTTAGCAGCATTAATCGCTATATTACCATCATTTCCTTCTTTACTATTCCATCCATAGCCTCCTATTAATCCAGATATAGGTCCTCCATTACGAAAGTTTGTTCTTTCAATAAGTGATAGGTTCTTTCTGTTGTAGTCTTGAAAGTTTTTAGACAAACTCAAGGATTTTTGTTGTTCAAGTGATAGACTTGCTACTATTTCATCTGTAAGGTTTAATTGTTCAAAGTCTTCAATAGTACATGCCTTGATTTCTTTTGGTGTCATTCTTTTAAAGTCTTCTAAGGTTATTGTTTTTTCTTTTTCTACTTTTTCAGAAACTACTGGTTTTATTTCTGAAGTTTGACTGTCATATAATTTTACATCTGAAGACATCTCTACGACTTCTTTTTTAAATGAGCCAGCGCTCGTCTCTGATACTACTTCTGTTACAAGGGCAGATTTAACAGTATCAAGTGTATTCGCCAATACTTGCGGTGGCATTATCAAAAAAGAACCTAAAAATACAGATCCTACACCTACCTTAAATTTCCGAATAGAAAATCGATCTTTTTGCTTATAAAACATTTATTTTTCTCCTTTTTTTAACATTTAGCACATTTTAATTTTAAATCCGTTCAAAAAATTAGGATTTTTGGAACAAGTGAGGTATACTTAGGAAAGCATAATTGCGATTTTAATAATTCTTAAGAAATAAGGATTTTTGGATACGTTTTTATAGAATAGATAATTAATTATTTGCTGTTTTTCATGAATATTGGTAATTCCAAAAGTCCTAGTATTTTGTACAACTTCTTTAATTTTTTCTTTTGCCGAGTTGTAAAATAAAGTGCAAAAGCAAAATAGTGTTATAAAAAGGCTTTAATTTAAGAGAAAATTGCCTTTTTGTCTACATGAAATTAGGGTTGGTGGCTTATGCCATCAACCCTAAAAATTATACAGCCATAAAAAATATACTTCTAATCTAGTGGTAGCTAAATACTTTGTTTTCATTTTTCATAAATAACGATACAGTCACTATGTGCGTCTTACCTAACATAATATTTTCGACTACTATTCTATTTTTAATCTTCTGTTTTTTTAGAATATATACTAATTGTTATACCCATAACAAATAATACAACACCCATGATTGAAATAGACGAAAATATAGTCCCCGTATGCGGTAAGTACTTATCATTTTTTAAAACTTTATTATTAAACAATCCATTGCCGATATATGACAAATACTCTCTCTTTGTATTGACTGATTTAATGTCTAAATTTGTATCTACCTCACTATTCCCTAAACTAATATTTTCTGACCTTATACTATTTATATCTAAAATAGAAGTTATATCTAGTTTTTCGAAATCTTTTGTACACTCATTTAACTCTAATATATTTGTTTCTTCCATTTTAATCTCTTTACTTAACGTATCATTTTTATCTATTTCAGAAACATTTTCATCTATGTATGTCACATTATTTATTAAATCTTCATGACCTTCATTATCACTTAGTTTATTTTCTCCAATTGAGTCTCTTTGTGTTTCTGGCTGAATTTGATCATGTTCATTTTCAACATTCTCTTTTATCTCCAATGAAGTACCTTCATTCCTCTCTATTGCATTCGGATTTACAGGATTGCTTCCTTTTTCTTTTTCTTCAACGTCTGGGAAACCATCTCCATCTGTATCTACTGTGTTTGGTGTAGAAGTCGCATCGTTTGGATTGCTTCCTTTTTCTTTTTCTTCAACGTCTGGGAAACCATCTCCATCTGTATCTACTGTGTTTGGTGTAGAAGTCGCATCGTTTGGATTGCTTCCTTTTTCTTTTTCTTCAACGTCTGGGAAACCATCTCCATCTGTATCTACTGTGTTTGGTGTAGAAGTCGCATCGTTTGGATGACTTACATCTGTTGGATTCGTAGAATCCACAATCATCACAGCTACCTCAATGAATGCTTTTGAACGGTCTGGATATTCCACAATCAATGTTACTATTTTCTTACCTACTGTCCTCGTATCTGGCAAATGTTGTAAATCCCAATATAAATATGTCTCGGACTTAGGTAACTCATCCCTATTCTTCAACATATTCTCTGAATTTGGCAAACTAAATGGCATTAAAGCATTTACTGGTAACACAATCCTTTCATCTTTCACCATTGGACGATACCGTACTGAATCATCATCTTTTGTGGTGAATTTCAAATGATATAACCACTCATCTTGATACCCCGTTCCCGACAAACTACCTTTATTCCCATTCACAAAACCACTAAATTCTTTAGAAATTCGCTCTTCAAAATAACTTCTTGACCCATGTCCTTCTTGGGTTTTACCAACATTAATAGCATGTTTAAAATTGCCAACTAAAGAAATAACGCCGTCATTAGACACCTTATAATGCGTGACCACTCCGTCTTTTGCCAGCTTATCTCCTTTTTCTGCTAACTGATTTAAATATCGATTAAATAGATTTCCTGCAATTTTCGGCGCATTAAAGGTATATCCTTTTCTAATCCATGAATATTTTCTATCGTATGCTTCAATCATAGCACGTTGTGTTAGATAACCTCCTAAAGAATGACCAGTAATATAAAGATTATTCACTTTTTTCTCACGGTTTAATCTTTCTAACAGTTTAACAACAGAATCTGCTTGACTAGGATTTGTTTTAAACAGAATACTCGCATCATTTTGGACATCTTTAAAACCTGCTGTTCCTCTAATTGCAAGTACCTGAATATGCGAATTATCAATATACGAATCTGGAACAGAACCGTATTTTTTTGCATCAAATCTCGTTTCAAAAAGCACTGCATCAAATCCATTTGACTCATGATACGTTTCTTTCACATACCAAAATGGTGCAAGTTCCTTATGCATGATATCATATTCTAATCGATCCTTATAACGGTCTACTGAGTAAAGAGTTGGATCTAATACTTTTTTGATATAATCATCATCTCGATACACCAATTCCATAAATAACACTGTTTCTCTAGGAGAGATCGTCTCCCATTTTCGTGGATTCGTGTGCTTATTATTTACTTCATCTCCATCTAGCCAACCATCACCGTCTGTATCTGCTAATTTTGGGTGACTATTGTATCCATAGTACTTCTTATCGTTCAGAGTATAGATATAAATTTCTTCTTTATTGATTAAACCATCTTTATCATCGTCCATATCTGGATCTAATGGTGGTTGTTGATATAAAGTACGATCAACAATTTCCCCCTCCAACGTAATAACTCCTCGAGAAATATTTAAAGCATATTCATTTGTCAATGCTTCTTTTTTTGCATCAAGAATATTAGAACTTCTAAATCCTGTATTAACTGTACGGTCACTCGTTACCGAGATATTTTTTGAATTGTCTATTTTTTCTTCAACTAATTGAATTTTATCTTTCTCCCCAGAAATAGAAAATTCTTCCTTTTCATCTGCCTTTGCTTTCAAGACAATCAAAGTAGTTTCTTTACTTATTTTGTCTAATTTATTAATATCTTCTGTTTCATCACTAGATATACTCTTTTCCCCTACTGTTGATTTTTCTACCGTACTTTCTGAATCATCCTTATCCGTAAGAGTAGACATATCTTCTTTTATTTTGTCTAAGACGGATACAGACGATTCATTTACCACACTGTTCATCTGCTGTTTGGAAGTATATTGAATTTCCTTAGCTTTTGCCTCACTTATTCCAAAACAGAACATTATTCCTATAGCAAAACTAACCGTTCCTATACACAATTTTCGAATAGAAAATTGCTGTTTCAAAGTATACCAATTATATTGTTTCTTTCTATTTTTCATACTTAATCTTCTCTCCTGTTTTCTGCTTAGGTACTCCATCACAATTTACTTTATACAGTATTCAATAAACAGATGTCTATATTATGGTTGTCTTCATCCTAATTTAAACAAAACGATTATTTTAAAAAGAGAGAAGATCGCAATCTTCTCTCCTCATGTGCCTAGACCACATGACAATATCTAATTACTGTTGTGTTTTAACCCTCTGGGAATGTCTCCAATAACGTCTGCGACATACCGAACTACAAAATACTGTGCGTCTATCTAACGTTCCTTCAATGGTTTTAATTTCTTTACCACATCTTTTACAAGTAAATACTCTACTATGATAAAGTATACTTGTTCCAGGCTCTTTCATACTATCCATGCTATTCTTCATCTTTTTTATATTTACTTAATAAACCAGATAATCCAAGTGTTATAAATCCAACAAATAATCCCAGATGATTTGTCGCTTCTCCTGTGTGTGGTAATTGGTTTTCAGATTTAGATACTGTATCTTCCAGTTCATTTGGAACATTAACATTTTCCGATTTATCTTTTGAACCAACACCTATATTACCACTTTGTTTATAACGTTTTGGATGACTATCTTTATCAAACGGATCTGTACCATTCTCTAACTCCTCACGGTTTGTGAAACCATCATGATCAGAATCTTCATCAAGATTTAGAACTGGTTTATCTGGTGTCACCAATCCTACGCCTATTTCATGATGTCCTTTATGTGGCTTGCTGTTTGGTGTAGAAGTCGCATCGTTTGGATTGCTTCCTTTTTCTTTTTCTTCAACGTCTGGGAAACCATCTCCATCTGTATCTACTGTGTTTGGTGTAGAAGTCGCATCGTTTGGATTGCTTCCTTTTTCTTTTTCTTCAACGTCTGGGAAACCATCTCCATCTGTATCTACTGTGTTTGGTGTAGAAGTCGCATCGTTTGGATTGCTTCCTTTTTCTTTTTCTTCAACGTCTGGGAAACCATCTCCATCTGTATCTACTGGCTCTGGATAATTAACGATTACTGTTACAATCTTATCCTGACCACTTGGTGTTGTAAGTTTCACATACACTTTATTATTTTTACCAGAAGTTGGTAAAGCAGTCGTTTCCATCGCAGTATCCACATCATCTGAATTTACAATGACAGCTTTAATGCTTTCTTGTTTAACATCAAAAGCAACCTTTCCGTCTACTTCCATTAACTTCCCTTTATATGTTTCAAACACTTTATTCTTAATCTCTTCAGCTGTAACTTGCTCACCTTCTGTTTTATCAATAGGTGTTGTCGGATTTGTCACTACTAAAGCCGCAATTTTGAAACGATCTGAAATTGCTGCTCTATTTGAATCTCTCGTTCCAGCTACAGCACGAAGTGTATACTGTGACATTCCTTGTGTACTTTCCACACCTCTAACAAGACTCCCTTTTTTGAACGTTACTTGACGATTATCCTGTGAAAAGACAGATGTTACTGTATCTCCTTGAGCATACGTTTGTACTCTGCTTACATCACCGCCGCCATTTGTCAAATGCGCTTCCGTTATAACAGTACCATCTACACCTTGAATATTCCCTGTTGTGAAGTCATTGTTTGTTACTGTATCTGCCCATACATAATAGTTGCTAAATTCTGTTGCAGTCACTTTTTGTGGATAGTTCACTGTTACAGTGACTACTTTTTGATGACCAGACGGCAATGTCAAACGTACTTTAACTTTATTATTTTGTGCCTCAGGTAACTCTGACAGATTATTTTTATCAACAAGTTCTCCTGTCGGTGTTCTCACTTCAATAATCTCTTTGGTTACTTTACTCCAATCAACATCACTTCCACCTCTTTGATAAGTAGCTTGAACAGCTCCATAAATATCATTTTCTGCAGTAGGTTGACCAGATTGTTTCGTAATGGTTGTATCCGTTGCATGTACAGCACTAATTCTTATAGGTGAACTAACTGCTGGAGTTTTTCCATTCTTATCTACACGAACACGCACAGTATAACCAGAAGTATGTGTATTATCTCTTCCCAAAATAACACTACCAGCATCTAAAACAACATCTTTTTCTTTTAATTTTGTATTTATTGTATCTCCTAAAGCTGGATTTGTAACTTCATCAATCGTATCTTGGCTATTTGTTATCAATCTTGCTGACGTTGGATACCCTTCTGTATGCCCAATTACTATCGGTTTTGTAAGAGGTTCATCTGACCAAACTGTTCCTGATTGTCCATTTACTTCAAGTGGAACAGGAATACGCATATAGGCACGTGCAAAGTTTTGAGAATTTTGATAACTCTTAAAACCAATCATCATTGGTAGTTCTGAGATATCTCTAATAGGTTCTTTTAATATAGCTCTATATTCAAAAACATGTTTAAATTTTCCTACTCCTCCTCTAAACACCAAAATACCAGCAGTCTCTTTTTTAATATCTTCCCCCATTCTACGTTCTGCATCAGATGTATACTTGCCCATCTGCCATCCAATTAAATCATACCAACGACGATCCAAATTATCTTTATAATATCCTTGACCACCATTTTTGCTCGAATAACTTCTGAAATCGCTACCAGTCCTATTCTCTGATATCCACTCTGAAACAGGGTTATCTCCAGCATAACCTTGTGCTGTCTCTTTATATCGACCTCCTGTTAGAGGTTCTGAAGTCAGTGTATCAATTCCTATAATGCGTTCTACTTTTTCAGGAATAGTCAGATAATATAAAGGATTCGCCCATGCATCTTCATGTGGATTAAATTGTACAGTAACTTTAATTTCTCTACCGCCTTTTAATAATTCAAATTTTGTGTCAACAGAATTATGTGCGACATTACCTTCTCCACGAGTCCATTCATATTCGGAATTTGAAGGTTCACCATTAGGATTTATGATAAACCCACCGTCTCGAAAACTCGCACCCTCAGGTAACTTTTCTGCTAAACGAACCGTTACAGTTTTGTCAATAACATAAACTTTATCTTTATACGTTACAGATACTGTACCATCACTACCTACTGTTACCATCTCCGCTCTCAGTTGCGGATTCGCTTTTAAAACACGTTTTAAAACACGCTCTTTATCATTAGCACTTAAATTGGTAATATCAGCTACAGCAATCTGTTCTGGATCTTGGATAATCTCCTTTTCCTCTGATAATACTACTTTATTTAATATTTCATTGTCATCTACAACAGATGGAGCATTTCCATGTTCAGTTTTTGAAGGTTCAAAAGCATTTGCTTGACTATTTGAAAAAGCAAGTGGAACACTTAAAATAAATGAACCCAAAAACACCGAAAAGACACCCACTTTATACTTACGAATCGAATATCTTTGTTGTCGTTTGAAAAACATTGTATTTTCCTTTCTTATCTTAATCATTCATGAATACGGGTAGTTATTTAAATATCCCTATCCACATTATTGACAGCTTTTCTTGATTGTGATATGAAACAATAAAAATGACAGATGAATCACTACTCTCATTCTCCTTTCTTTCACCTTTTATTTTCGGATATTTTATACTTGTCCAAATATCAGGACTTTATGTACAAATATGTTAAAATAAAAGAAGCTTGAATTAAGATTGTGATTTTTCCAATGAATATAGGACTTTTAGAGCCATTATGCATCAAAAAACAACCAATTTATCATTTTGAAATTGGTTTGTTTAGTGCGTTCCAAAAGTCCTAGTATTTTGTACAACTTTTTTGATTTTTTCTAAGTATTAACCAGTTATAACACGTTGTTTTAGCCACTCCTAAAAGTTGAGCTGCCTCTCGAGTATTTAATTTATTTAAATTCCACTGTTGATAAACATCTTCAAAATTAGCTGGCAACTCTTTTTTTGGTCGCCCAAATTGAACACCTTTTTTCTTTGCTTCTATAATTCCCTCTTTTTGCCTTTGAAGCATATTTTCACGTTCTACTTGAGCAATATAAGATAATATTTGTAGTACTAAATCAGAAATGAATCGACCTGTTATATTATTATCAAAAGATGATTTCGTATTTAATAATTCTAAGTCAATAACCCGAATATCTACCTCTTTTTCTCTCACTAAATAGCGCCACTGTTCAAGAATCTCATCATAATTTCTTCCTAAACGATCAATCGATTTAATCACAATTTCATCTCCTTTTTTTACACGTTTTATCATACGTTTGTAAGCTACTCGATTGAAATCTCTCCCTGACATTTTATCAATATAAATCTGTTTTTTTGCAATCCCTTCTTTGTACATAGCTGTTAACTGACGATCAATGTTTTGTTCCTTTGTCGACACACGAATATACCCGTATTTCATAGTTAGTCCTCCTATTGTTTTTTTACTATTATCTCAAAGTAAAAATAAGATAAAAGAATAAAAAACGAAAATAAACGGATACTATAAAAATCCTGTTTCATCACGACATCAATGTAATAACAAAAGACAATTAAATTTATCTATTTTTATGTTTAGAGTTACTGTTTTTATAAAGGCACGGTTTTATTATTTAGTACATTCTCATTCAAAAACGATACATTAATAAGCTTTGTTTAGCTAACATTTTAAGTTGGTGTCCTCAAATATTAGAAAAGTTTTCTTTAAACACACGCACGTTATCTGATAAAAAATTATTGGATTTATGTTTCTATTTAAATATCCCTATATTTGAAAAAAAGAAACAAAATATGCACCAGTATTGTTGTAGAAGTAAAATTCAGTTTCTATACAGAAAAAAGAAAACATAACGAGTATTCTTATGGATACAATGAATAGTATACCCATATCTTTCATTTAAAAAGATATGTTGCGAATAAATATACTGATTTAGTTGCAAAATAGTTTGGTAGAAAAGTTATCGAAATATAGTTTTATAAAATGTTTATGCATTTTTGTATAAAAACAATTTTCAAAAACAGATATTTATTATCTTTTCATTTTGAAAATATACAAAATATTGTATAAATAAACAGAATACTTTATTTCATAAGAAATAATAGTGTTTAAAACACAAATTACAATAGTAAGTTAGCCACCTCAGAAAGTTTCGTAAATTTTCAAATCAATTAACTAAATTTTCATTTTTGTGCTATACTGTCTTAAAAGAATTAAATTGATGCTTAATGCTTGCTATCCAAATCATTCTTTTGTAGCAAGCACAGTAAGTGTACGGACAAAATTGATGAAGCAGACCTTCGGGAACTGCTTCTTTTTTTATCAATTTTTAGCTTGTTAGGGAGAACCCTAAGACCCCGAAATACATCTAAAGGAGGAACTATTTATGGCAAATAGAATACGAAATGAAAGACTTGAAATTAAACTAACAAAAGAAGAAAAGGCTCTTTTTGAGGAGAAAAGAAAACTTGCTAAGTGCAGAAATATGAGCCATTTTATACGCAAATGTGGTTTGGAAAAGGAGATTTATCAAGTAGATTTAGAACCTTTCCGAGATTTACAAGGTTTACTTTCCAATAGTACAAACAACATCAATCAGATTGCCAAGCGAGTAAATTCGACCGGTGTAATCTACAAAGAGGACATCGATGATATAAAAAATGCGATTGAACATTTCTCAAAAGAGCTATGGCAAATTCATTCACTGCTGCTTAACAGGACTTCCGGAGGTGATTAGTTTTTATGGCTATTACAAAAATACACCCAATAAAATCGACCCTTAATCTTGCTATCGAGTACATTGTAAATGGAGATAAAACAGACGAGCAGCTTTTAATCAGCACTCATAAATGCCACGAATCAACTGCTCACACTCAGTTTTTAAGGACACGAAATGATGCAGGAACAAAAGAACTGTTCTTGCAAGACATTTAATTCAATCTTTTCTTCCTGATGAAGTTAGTCCTGAACTTGCACACAAAATTGGAAAAGAATTATGTAATAAATTACTAAAAGATAACTATGAATATATTCTTACTACTCACATTGATCGTGGACATATTCATAATCATATTATATGTGCGTCCATAAGGTACGAAGTAAATCCATTTTAGCAAAATGGTAGAATAGTAGTTTTAATATCTAGGGTCAATAACTAACTTAGAGGAGAAATCCAAAGAGGACAATAGCACGTTATTAAAGTCATAAGTTGGATAGATATCATTCCACAGCTGAATGGCGAGACCTAAAGTTGATATGAGGATAAAATCTAAACTGATTGAATGCCAGTCCGAGGAACATTTGTGGTGGTCATAACGAAAGATATCTATATACGTTATGTTGAGTGTACCTATGTAGTGAAAATGAATGCATTAGGCAAAACTTTACACTCAATCCGCTTGCATAAGCATGAAAGGACGAAAAGCATATCCGACAATCAACGCTTGCTTTTTACTTCGATACTAAATGGAGATTACCTAAGTCAGAAAGCGAAAAAAATGCTATGGTTTTAAGAACCTGAATATCTGATATGGTAACGGAGCCTTCGTAGTAATCCGAGAGAGATAATGACTCTTACATGGTGAAGGAAGGCAGTTTATTCATTCAATTCAGAGGAAAGGAAGGTGCGAGAGGCACTATGAGAAATCCCAACAATGTATTGATTAGTTTGAGAAAACATTCAAAAGAAGAAAACTACACTTACAAAAGATTGTATCGTAACCTTTACAATACAGACCTATTCTTGCAAGCATACCAAAATATTTATGCTAACACAGGAAATATGACTAAAGGTGTAGATAATCAAACAATAAGTGCAATGAGCTTAGAAAGAATTAACAAAATCATTGATTCACTAAAAGATGAAAGTTACTCACCCACACCAACAAAAAGAGTATATATTCCAAAGAAAAACGGAAAATTAAGACCATTAGGCATACCAAGCATTGACGATAAATTAGTACAGGAAGTATGTAGAATGTTATTAAATTCTATCTATGATGAAAGCTTTGAGGACACATCTCATGGCTTTAGAGATAATAGAAGTTGTCATACCGCTTTAAGACAAATTCAAAATAGATTCGTAAGATGTAATGGTTCGTTGAAGGAGACATTAAAGGTTTCTTTGACAATATAGACCATAACATTATGATAGACATTCTATCCAAGCGTATTGACGATGAAAGATTCCTAAGATTAATAAGAAAGTTTCTTAAAGCTGGATACATGGAACAAAACCAATATCACAACACCTACAGTGGAATGCCACAAGGGTCAATAATAAGTCCCATACTTTCAAATATTTACTTGGATAAGTTTGACAAGTATATGCAAAATTACAAGGAAAGCTTTGATAAAGGTAATAAAAGAAAGCAAAATAAGGAATATAAAGCTCTCTATGATAGAAGAAAAAGACTTGAAAATAAGTTAAGCAAGACAACCAATAAAATTGAAATAGATGATATTAAATCAGAAATTGAAGAGATAAACAAAAGATATTTCAATATACCTTGCTTAAATCCTATGGATGAAAACTTCAAGAGAATACAATATGTTAGATATGCTGATGATTTCATTATTGGCATTATCGGTTCTAAGGCAGATGCTGAAAAGGTAAAACAAGACATTGGTCAATTTATCAAATCAGAATTAAACCTCGAACTATCTGATGAAAAAACGCTAGTAACAAAATCAACAGATAGAGCCAAGTTCCTAGGTTTTGATATCAGAGTAACTCCTGGAAGTAATCATACAAAGAGGACAAAAGCAGGTATAAAAGCAAGAAACTTTGGTGGTCATGTAAGACTTGAGCTATCAACTTCAACAATACAAAATAAGCTAGCAGAGCTTGGAGCATTAAGAATTAAAAATCTAAATGGAAAAGAAGTATGGTTTCCTAAAGAAAGAACTGAGCTAATATCAAGAACAAACTTAAGTATATTAGACCAATATAACGGAGAAATCAGAGGATTCTGCAACTACTACAGAATCGCAAATAATTCTTCAAAGCTCCATAAGTTTAGATACATTATGGAATATAGTCTGTATAAAACATTGGCTTGCAAATATAGGACAAAGGTAACGGATATTATAACTAGATACCGCACTGATAAAGATTTTGGTATAAGTTATACAGATAAAAATGGTAATAACAAAACTCGTTTACTTTGGAAAGACAGCTTGGCTAGAAAAGAATTTCCCCAATGTGATAATGCTGATGTGATTCATAAGCAAAAATTCTATCTTAAGAAACCAACGCTAGGTTTAAGATTAAAAAATAATAAGTGTGAATGGTGCGGGAAAGAAACTAATAATCTAAAAGTGTATCAAGTAAAAAAGCTTAAAGACTTAACTGATGAATATGCTTGGCATGTTTTTATGAAAAGCATTAATAGAAAAACTCTAGTAATTTGTAATGAATGTTTTGAAAAAATTAATAACTCAAATGAAGAATAAATGGAAAGCCGTATACATCGAGAGGTGTACGTACGGTTTGGGGGCGAGTATCTAAAAACCTACATTAGAAATAATGCAAGGCGTTGGATGCTTAGCCTACTTAATAATGTAAATATGGTAACAGGTAGGTGCTACCAGTCTAATAAAAAAAGCTACCATAAAATCCGTTATCAAAGCGATAGGCTATGCAAAGAAAATAACCTATCCGTCATTGACGAGTTTTACGAAAGCTATAAAAAAAATATAAGACTAACAGCAAGTCTTGGTATGAAAACGAACAGGCAAAGCGTGGTACTTCTTGGAAAAGCAGTCTTCAATTTGACATTGACAGAATGATAAAACAGTCTAAGGATTGAGATGAGTTTCTAAAAAAGATGGCTGATCTTGACTATGAAATTAAGTATAGCAAACACATTGCTTTTAAGCCGAAAGATAAGCCAAGATTTACAAGAACTAAAACAATCGGAGAAGATTATACTGAAGAAAGATTAAAAGAACGCATCGCAGAAAGAGTATCTATTAAAACTCCTGCTGTCAAAAAACACATCGGCAAGGTTATTGATATGAACACCAATATAAAAGTAAAAGAAAGCAAAGGCTATGAATATTGGGCAACCAAACATAACCTTAATACAATGGCTGAGTCTGTCATCTATATCAGAGAACATGGCATTAAATCCGTTAAACAGCTTGATGAGTATATCCAACAAGCAGCCGACAAAAGACAAAATATACAAGAAAAAATCAAGGCTATTGATAAGAAAATGCAGGAGCTTTCTGTAATTATGGAGCAAGTTCACATTGTCAAAAAATATAGGGAACACTATAAAATATATAAGGCTAATCCATCTGATAAGGCTTTTTTTGAAGAATACAAAGCTCAGATTACACTATATGAAAATGCCCTTTCAGAGCTTAAAAAATCATATTCCAAGTTGCCAAATTCTAAGGGTATTTTAGATAGACTTGATAAATTACAAGAAAAAAAGAATACCCTTATGCAAGAGTATTCTTCGTCAAAATCTACTATGAACGAGCTTTACAAGATACGAAAAAATTATGGAATTTATATGGGTAAGGAGATGGAGAGATAGGCTTTTAAATCTTCTTATTGCTTTAATAGAAATTTATGAACAGCTTCTAATGTAAATGCGTATGATAAAATTGACAAAAATATTACTATAATGCTAAGGAACATAACCGATTCAAATTGTTTTGTTTTAGCGATGAAACGACGAACTGATTGTATCGGTTTTTTCTTTTTTCTATCAATATAAACACTTATTACTCTAAGCAATAATATATAAGATATTAACTGTTGAATTACTCCTATAAATACGCCAAAAATTTTATATACCGATGCAAAAAGATTTCTTCCATCTGTTATTGTTGCACTCATTGTTGTCGCCATTTCTCTAAGATTAAGTCCATAATATAAGGTCAATGCAGAAACAACTATTGAAACTGCGATGAATTTAACTGTAACTTTTTGAACTTCTTGACTAATAGATATAACAAATAAAAATAATATACATATTATCAGTGGGATAAGTCCAAACCACTTTAAAAACAAAGAAATATAATCTACATATTCTTTAAAAAAACTAACTACTATAGAAGCTACAAACACTCCTGCAATGATTAGCAAAAAAACATCATTGTCATTAGAATTTTCACTTCTAACATTTTCAGCTCGTCTTATTGTAGTGTAATGATAATCTGGAGATTCAATAAAAGTGGTTTTAGTAGATATTTCTATCTTCGTATTAAACAATTTTAATATGATATTTTTAATTTTAGAAGTTAAAAATTTAACTTTGTTAACAAGTTTTATTATAAGTAAAATTAAAAATGATGCTATTAGTCCCTTGATAATATCTTCAGGTATTGCTTTTACCAATCTCCATAACCAATATATAATTGTATCAGGCATAGTCATCACTCCCCCTAATCCTTTTCTAATATCATATCTAATAATTTATATCCCAATGCAGTAATCCTAAATTTCTCAATGCCTCCATTAGCTTGAATCGGTATGTTGCCAAAATACATTGCTGATGTTTCTTGATGAAATCCCTCACAACAATATAATCTAAATAAATTAAGCATTGCCAATTCATATTCTTCTTTAGACAAACAAAGATGTTCTCGTACAACATTGCCATCTACGTACGAATTTTTGTTATACCTAAGATTATTTCTATCTAAACTGGTATGAATTGCTGATAAAATACGAATTTCATTTTTAGATAGATTTTTTAATATTTCTATAAACACCATTGCTATGTCTGTACGATTTTCAGCAAACTACCAATTAGAAAGAAGATTAGCCCACAAATCTTGCACTTCATCCTCTTCTTCCATAAAAGCATTACCTAATATTTCAAATAAAAATTTTGGTGGCAATGGTGTTTCTTTGCCAATTGAACTTCTTTTCGTTTTTTTCTGATCATATTTGTCAAAAAACTTTACAGCATTATTCCATCTGTAATAATTCAGTTTATCTAATAAAACATCTCCAATTTTTGCTAAAACTCTATTATTACTATTCTGTATCCTAAGCTTCCCTCCTATACCACAACTGTTAATTTCTATTTCATATATCTTATCTTGATTCTCCATATCTCTTCACCTCTTATACTTGCTATAATTTTTATAAATATTCCATACCATTCCATTTACTGTCGATAGTGCAAAAAAACAAATACTATTCCCACTTAATTTCTTCATTAACTTTTTGGTGAATATCTACTCTATTAACAACATCGATTACATTTACTAACCAACCATTTAATGTACAACTTCTGATAAATTCATCAATTCTATTAACTCCATTCATTTCTTTGAGTGTTACAACAACACCAAACTTAACTCCTATACCATCTTGAGGAGCTAATCGGTTATTTGTCTTTACTTCCATACCCCAGTTTTTATTTCTATAAGAGTCTTTTGGTATCATTCTTTTTGTAGCACTCTCTGCGATATACTTTACATTATCCCATTTTCTAAACTGCTTTCTGGCTTCACCTTCCAAAAGATAATTTCTTTCTCCCTCTGAGGTGTCTTCTGTATTCTGTTTATCCCCCTTAATATCCTTGATTTTTTTATCATCCCCTATTCTCCCAAAATGTAAATTTAATTCCGTATTTGTATAATCCACACCTTGCAATCTATCACACAATGGAAAATAACACATAGTAGCCTTTGCAATATATGGATACTTGTTATCCTTTAGAGGCACTGGAAAATCGTAGCTATAAGTATTCCATTTTTCACTAACGTCTGATACCACAAATTTTATTTCATCATCTTTTGTTTGAATAATATCGTTTATATGAATTGGTACAACTCCATGCCCATATAAAGCAACTTCCTCAGGAGTCGGTTTTTCATCCCAACCTCTTGCAGCGTCAATAATCATGGCTTTTGCAACTTCTCTATTAAGTCCCAACACATCAATTAAATAAGATAATTTTCTCGCAATCCAAGGCGCAGCATAAGAAGTACCAGCAACACTCGCAGCCCCTAAAGGTTCACAAACCCTAATGTACTCTTCTTCACTGCCACCATAATAGCTCACATCAGGCTTTGCAAAGAAAGATAATACTAATCCTTTACGAGCATATTTAGTAGACAGCCCATTCTTACTAACTGAATTTACAACTATACTATTAACAGAATCTGCCGGAGATCCTATTTTTACTATATCTGCACTTGGTTTATTTGTTCCTGCCACAACAAATATTACATTGTTTTCAAACTGAATTTTATCTAATGTTGCAGCTTCAGCAGAAATAAAGTTGTCATTAATTTCCTGATTACTACCAAGTGAAATATTCCAGACTTTTATATCTGAATTGTTTACTACAATACTCTTTATTTTCTTTATTATTGAAAATGAAGAAAATTCAGCACCTACCGCTACTCCAAAATGCCTAACCTTAAATCTTCCGCAGCCATCGTCCAGCCAAGGATTTAATCTTGCTCCATCAACGATAATGGAAGATACTGCTGTCCCATGATTATAATCTTTTGGATTTTTTGGTATATCTTCTGAGACCATATCATGATATTCAACCCAATCACTAAAATAAACACTTTCATCAAATAAGGTATCTATCACACCAATTGTTGGTTCAATAGTTGGGGATGATATAGTTACCATTTTTGTTTGATACTCATTTATAAAATCATCAGGTGATAAACTTGACAAATCAACGGTTGCCATTGAAACAAGATAAGGTGCTTTTACGAAAAGTAGTTCTATCTGCTTTTCGTCTAAGTAAACAGTTTGATTATCTAAAATTCTGCTACTTAAAATATCTATCCCTAATCTTTCAAATAATAATTTTGTATCTTTTCTTACATCATACAAAGTTATAATACTTTGTTTTACATCTATCGTAGGTAACTCTACCTCAAAAGAATCAATATACGATACATCTGCAATCACCTGTTTAAATGTAGACATACTTACAGAAAGGTTTTTAAAAACTTCTGAATTAACAATACTTTTGTCTTCAAATTTGCTCTTGCTGATATTTCCTTCAAATTTTTGAGATAATATATTTGAAGTATTTACAATTAACTCTATGCTTTTAGTTAAATCATCCTCATCAAGAAAATACGTTATTATATGCTTACTCTTATCTAAATTAAATTTTGCACCAACAATTGCATCATTAGAAGTCGTCCCTTTAAAAAGTCCTGCAATTCGATTACTTTTCGCAACAATTTTATTATAATAAACACTAATTAAAATTCCTTCAAATGGTTTTGTTTCTTTATCCCAAAATTCTTTAATTTGGCTTAACTGAGATTTTAACCTTAACAAATGCTGTGTGCTAACATCATTTTTTCCATTCATGGCTATACCACCGCCATTAACATTTCTACGTGCTTGTACAAAGCGTTTCCCTTTTAATTCCAAAACATTATTCACTATCTACTTCCTCCTTTTTCAGCTTTCTTGATACAGCACTTTTAGACTCCCCTTTTAACTTTTCTATTTCTCTTACAGTAAATCCTTCTTCATGAAGTTGGCTTATGTCCTTTTGATCCAGGTTTCCTATCAAACTATTGTACAATCTTTTCAAATAATCATACTCAGAACCAACATCACTAAATGCAAGTGATGTTTTTATAATGTTTTTTAATTCTCCGGGATAAGGTATTTTCTTTGCTATCCTCAATATTTTTTTAAATAATCTTGTATCCTTGGATATTCCTTTAAAATTCTTGATAAATGAAGAAAAATAATATTCAGCAACTTCTATTAAATCCTCATCACTATACCTATTGAAATTAATAACAGCATCAAATCTCCTAATTAATGCTTTATCAAAATTTGAATATAGATTAGTTGTTGCAATAAGTACAATCTCTTTATTAAGGTCTGTCAATCTATCTAATTCTCTTAAAATTGTGGATGTTACTCTTCCCATCTCTCTAATATCATTAGAATTAATTCTATTCAATGCAATAACATCAATTTCATCAAATAAAAGCACAACCTTATTTGCATTTGGAAGCATATTTATTTCTCTAAATACTTCTATTATGTTTTTATTACTCTGTCCCAACTTGCTATCTATCAAGTTTTCAAAATCCACCCTAAAAAGAGATCTATCCAATAATCTTGCAACATTTTTAGCTGCTTCTGTTTTTCCACTTCCCGGTAATCCTTCAAATAAAAATTTATTAATACCAAGATTATGGTTTACAGCGTTAATAATACCTTTTATATCTTCTGTTATTTCAAGTGGTAAATTTAAAGCCTCTAAATTTCTTATTTCTACTTGTTTTAAAAACTCACTTTCAAAATCACTACTTTGTGGTGAATATAAATTTGATTCAGATATTAACCCCATAATATATTCGGATAACTGATAATCTCCTATGCTATCAAAATATCTTGCTATTGCTATTGCTTCATTTCTAAAGGAATTTTCATTCCTTTCCACATGGTATTTTATTAAATTCAAAACATTTTGTTTTTTCATATTGCCATACCTCCTATTTTCTTTATTATTATATCATAAATCGGGACATGTTTCTATATTTATGGGACAAATATTTAAATTTTAATTTCTACATCAAAGGTTATATTAGCGATCCTTCATGATTAAAAAAAGCCGGTGCAGTCCTAAGACCACACCGACCATATATTTATCTCTCAGCTTCTTTTGATGCTTCTTTCTTTTCTCTAGGCTTTTCCTTATTATCTTCAGCCTGATATTTCTTGATAGCTCCAAGAACAGATTCTTTCTTTTCTTCCTGTCTTTTCATTTGTTCTTTTGCCTTTAAGAGCTTTGAAGAAAGTATCTTGATGTTAGTATGTTCCTTACCGTTATCATCAATGGAAGTTCTAATCTGTCCAAAAAGCTTCACAAAATCTCCCTGCTTAAAATCCTTTGGAATATCACTCTTTTCTCCATAAGCGGATCAATTATGATATACCTTATTTTCCTCATCATCTTTAGATACAACAGAGAAATTTGCCACCTTAAAGGCTTCTCTATTCTTGTTTTCTCTTTCAACTACATCGACCTTGCCGACAACATTTCCAACTATATTTATAAGGTTATCTTGTTCTTCCTGAACATAAGGCAGATCTTTTATCTATCCCTGTTCTCTTAAATCTTCAATCATATAGTCAAATTCCTCGTGCAGTAAATTAACGGTGTCATTGTCCATATAAGCCTCATAGAGCTTGTCTAAAGCACTTTCATCGTTGATACCTTTTTCCATGCTGATAACCGCCTTAACAAAGTCATTGTGATTATCATTGACCATATCTTCAATTCTATCTCTCATTGTTTTGTAATCCATGTTTTTATCTCCTTTCATGGTAAAAGGGAGGTTGCCCTCCCGTTATCGTACATATTCCTGTTCTTTTGTAATTTGTTTTTCCTCTGTCTTGCTCTCATTTTGATAAGCTCTTATCTGACCTAAAATAGATGGCTTATCACCCGTTTTCTGTGTGGCTTCCTCTTTGGTATACAGATTGTCCTCCACATCATAAGTTGACTCAAAATAGTCGCTGTCCTTAAAGTCATTGTCATATCTGTCAGTAATTCCATCATTATCAAGGTCTTTAGAAAGTAGATCATAAAAGTTACCTTCATCATCAATGTCAAGTCCAAGTGCTGCTCTTAAATCTTCAGAATCCACATAGACTAAATCTTCAAAAGAAGATAGCTCAATCTCATTTTTTATGTTCTTTAGAGTTTCATTTTCTCCCTTGTTCTCATAATCAAAGCTCTCTGTTTTTATTGGTATATCATCAATATACTGTGTCCATGTATTATCCTCTAAATTAAGCTCATACTGAATACCATGTCTTTCATCTGGCGTATTCGTATAGGCAATGCCTATGTGCTTCAAATCAGGATACAAGGTGTTAAAGTCATCATAACTATGATTTTCTTTGTACTCTCTGTTACAGAAATCAATAATTGCTCTTTTTACATCTTCTACAAGTGGATTATCATTTCTCTTTTCTTCAACATCTCCAATGTCAAGCAGCTTATTCAGTTCTGCCAAGCGAAGTACCTTACTCTTTAATTCATCAGCTTTTTCAAACGGATTTTTTAATTCCTCTTTGGCATTTTCAAGCTGCTTTTTTGTGCTGATGAGCTTTTCTTCAAGCCTCTTTAATTTCTCAGGCATTTTCTCAAGAGCGTTATCCAGTCTTGTAATGTTACCGTCCGCACTCGTTCCAAGCTCTCCTGAATACTTTGTAGCACCATTTAAGCTAAAGTCATGGGCATTGGTAAAAAAGTTGTAGCTTACCTCTAAATCTATATTTCTGTACTTGCCGATAATCTTGCTTCCATTGATTTTCACTTTGGAAATGGCTTCAAGCAGCTTTTCTCCAGCTAACTTCTTATCGGTAATCTTTTCTCCAAAAAGGGTAATGGAAGTAAACTTTTCTCTCCTTCCTCTTTAGGTTCAACTTCCGATATATCTTTCCTTACAGCTTCTATTAGCTTTTCCGTTCTTGCAATTTCTTCCGGATAGTTTTTCGCTACCTTATTCTAATCTGTAACGATTGGACTTATAGTTTGATTCCAACATCTTCAGCTTCGTAACCTCGTTATCCAAATCCATCTTTTCTTTAATCTTAGGATCACCTGTAGCAAGAGCTTTAATCTCTGCATAGTTTAAACTGCTTTCATCTACATCTTCCGCCACACGAACAGGAGTCTTTGAAGTCATAATCTGTGAAATAAATTTCTGTTTGTTTTCTATCGTCTGACACAAATAGGCATAAAATGTGTTCTCTGTAACATAACGATAGATATTTACTTTCTCATTTTCGTTACCCTGTCTTACAATTCTACCCGCACGCTGTTCAAGGTCAGCAGGGCGCCAAGGGACATCGAGGTCATGAATTGCAACCAGTTTGTTTTAAACATTCGTGCCGGCTCCCATTTTCTGAGTAGAGCCGATCAATATCCTCACATCTCCTTTTCTTACCTTTGCAAATAGCTCGTCCTTTTGCTTATCGGAACCTGCTTCATGGATAAAGGCGATTTCTTCTTTCGGTATTCCCATTGCTACAAGTTTATCCCGTATATCATCATAGATATTAAACTCTCCATCACCTTTCGGTGTGGACATATCAGAGAATAGAAGCTGTGTTGACCTATCTTCTTTTGTCTTATCCCAAATGGCAAACACATTTTTCACGCAGACATTTACCTTGCTGTCAGGATTATCAGGTAGCAGAGGATTGATTAAACGCGGATCTAAAGCAAGTTTTTTACCGTCATTAGTAATTTTTAGCATATTATCTTCATCAGGCTCTACCACCCTATTTCTCACATCATCTGCTCTTTCAGATAAACTCTTTAGGATTTCCTTTTGCTCCTCACTTGGCAAGGTCTTAATAACTTCATAGTGTGCTTCAGGTGTTGGAAGATTTAGCATATCTGCTGTCTGAATATCTTCAACTTCCTTAAACATTGACATTAGTTCAGGAAGGTTATAGAACTTCGAAAAACGAGTTTTTACTCTATACCCTGTTCCCTCCGGAGAAAGTTCAAAAGCAGATTGTGTTTCCCCAAAGGTAGAAGCCCAAGAATCAAAATGCTCCAGATTGTTTTTCTTTAGGCTTTCATACTGAAGATAACGCTGCATGGTATAAAGCTCAGTCATAGAATTTGATACAGGAGTTCCCGTTGCAAAGACAATGCCTTTTCCATTTGTCATTTCATCCATGTATCTACATTTCATAAACATATCGGAGGACTTAAAGGCTTCACTTTGACCGATTCCTGCAACATTACGCATTTTTGTATAAAGATAAAGATTTTTGTAGTTGTGTGCTTCATCAACAAAGAGCTTATCAACTCCTAATTCCTCAAAGGTAATGACATCATCTTTCTTAAAATCGTCATTTAATTTCTCGAGCCTTGTTTCCAGTTTCTTCTTCGTCTTTTCAAGCTGCTTTACCGTAAAGTTCTGATTTCTATCATGCTTATATTCCTCAACATAGTTAATGATTTCATCAATCTGATCCTGAATATGCTTCTCTTGATATTCCTTAGACATAGGGATTTTTTCAAACTGCGTATGCCCGATAACAACGGCATCATATTCCCCTGTGGCAATCTTCCCGATAAATCTCTTTCTGTTTTTTGGCTCAAAGTCTTTCTTATCAGCCACCATAATGTTCGCAGACGGATAGAGCTGCATAAACTCACGACCGATTTGTCCTGTTAAGTGATTGGGTACAACAAACAAGGACTTACTACACATTCCAAGTCTTTTAGATTCCATTGCAGAAGCTACCATCTCAAAAGTCTTTCCACTACCCACGACATGAGCAAGCAGGGTATTTCCTCCGTAAAGACTTCGTGCGATAGCGTTTCTCTGATGAGGTCTAAGTTCTATTTTAGTATTCATTCCCTCAAAAGAAAGATTACTTCCGTCATATTCTCTGTTTCTTATCGAGTTAAAACGCTCATTATACAGTTTTACAAGGCGGTTTCTTCTTTCCTGATCGTTAAATATCCAGTTCTTAAATTCTTCTTTTAATAACTCCTGCTTTTGTCCTGCAAGCATGGTTTCTTTTTTATTTAGGACAGAAGTTTTAGAACCGTCCGGATTTACAATCTGGTCAAATACCTTTGTTTCTTTAAGGTTTAGAGCATCTTCAATCAGCTTATAGGCATTTACCCTTGATGTACCATAGGTCATTTCAGCGAGGTCATTTCCTCTATCCCTACTTTTACCTTCTACATTCCATTCACTTGTCAGGTTTGAAAACTTAACCTTAATATCCCATCTTGCATATCCCGGGGTTTTCAGCGTTTCAAAGATATATTTCTCAATATCTTTAATCGGTATCCAAGTTGCACCAAGACGCACATTGATTTCACTTGCTTCAAGCTCCTTTGGGAGAACTTTCATAAGCTCAGCCTTTTGGTATTCCGAACGATTCATCTCATAGCTAATCAGTTCTTTTTCTTTACCATCTTCTGCATAGCCAAGATGGGGGAGTTCTCTTTCCGTTTGTCTTAGCTTTGCAAAGTAGCTGTCTACGATGGCAATCTTATCCCTGATATTTCCTGATAGGTACTCATCTTTTGTTACATAGCCATACTTATAGGAGTTGCTATCATTGGCACAAGCAAAAGGTAAATCTCCATATTCCAAGTTAAAAGACAGTGGTCTATAAAAGTTTTGTTCCTCTCTGATATTTAGATAAATCTCTCCCCTAAGTTCCTCAATCAAAGTCGGTCTGTCTTTACCTGTCAGGCTTTCCATATAGTCAAAGTCTACATATCCTTTTTCAGATACCGATAAAACAAGGGCTTCTAAAGAAGTATCAACATGATCTATGACTTTAGCCTTTGTAATAGTTCTTTTGGAGAAAATATCTCCCTTTGCCTTGAAATTTTCTTCTTCATCAAGGATTTCAATGGAGGAAACAAGTGGAAAGTTGCTATCCTCTTTTAAAGCTCTGGTATTGCTTAAATTATTTACAAAGCCATGCTTATTAGAAAAACGATCATAGACTTCATTTAGTTTTTCCTGTGAAGCCTTGATTTCTTCCTCACTAAAATCTTCTTTCTGCTTGTAAATCACATCTTTTAAGGCAGCATTCAGCTCAAGATAATCCTTGATTTTTTCTTTGTTTTTATCCGTTAACTCTTTCTTTACAAATAGGGAGTTTTCTCTGTAATAGACTTCATCATCAATTAAGGTATAAGAGAAGTTCTTTACATCATCCGTTGCCGGGATTGAAGTGATTTCATCATCTAAAAGCTCTATTTCTTCATACTTGGCATCTTTTGAAATTCTTTCTCTTGCAATCTCGATACGATCCTTCAATGAAGCCATATTTAGCTCTGTGCCTAAATAAGCTATCGGCTCACAAGTTAGAGTTTTTCCAAATCTTCCGCTTACTTCACGCATTGAGCCAAGTACCTGTTCAGGATGATCAACAAAGTATTTGTTATATACAAGACCGTTTTCATCTTCCGCAAGGTGTATCCAATCTTCATCACGCTCTAATACGCTATCTCTTTTCTTTAGAAAGATAATATCGCTTGTTACCTCTGTTCCGGCAACACTCTTAAAAGTATCGTTCGGAAGTCTTATCGCTCCTAAAAACTCAGTCCTTGCTGCAAGATAACGTCTGACACTTTCGTCCTTTTTATCCATTGTTCCACTTGATGTGATAAAGGCGATGACGCCGCCGTTTCTGACTTTATCAATAGACTTGGCAAAGAAATAATCGTGGATAAGGAAGTTATTTTTGTTATACTCCCTGTCATTGACCTTATATTCTCCAAAGGGAACATTACCGATAACTGCATCGAAGAAGTTATTGGAAAAGGAAGTTTCTTCAAGTCCTTTAATCTGTATATCACTTTCAGGATATAAAAGTTTTCCAATCCTACCGCTTATAGAGTCAAGCTCTACACCATAAAACTTTGACCTACGCATTTCATCAGGAAGATTTCCTATAAAGTTTCCGATGCCCATTGATAGCTCAAGGATATTTCCGCTCTTAAATCCCATATCTGAAAGTGTCTTATATACGCCGTCAATAACAGTTTTCGGTGTGTAAAAGCTCGTTAGGGTAGATTCTCTTGCAGCTTCATATTCTGCCTGAGATAAGTTTTCCTTTAGAAAGCTCCTCGCTTCTTTCCACTGTCCGCCTTTTTCTTCATCGAATACATCAGCAAGTCCACCCCAGCCTACATACCTTGCTAAAACTTTCTGAGCTGTACTGTCAAGCTCTCTTTGCCCATTCTCCACTCTATTAAGCATGGAAATTGCTTCAAGGTTATTATTTAGCCTTTCACTTGGAGATAACTTTTCAGGTAATGTTTCTTCCGTAATCTTGAAGTTATGAGCTTCTGTTCTCTCTATTTCACTTTCTTTAGCAATAGTTTCAGGCTTTTTATATGTCAGATTTTCAAATACTCTCTCAAGATCGCTTTCAAGACGATAAGGAATTACATCGGAGCCTGTTATCATACCGCCAAGATATTCGGTATTATCCTTAACTGTTACCGTCTTTAAGTTATTTCCCATATCATCAAAGCGTGTGATGGTGTAGTCTTTCCCCTTATAGTTCACTTCATCGCCGATGATAAATTCAGGTCTTTCAAGACTTATTTGTCTTAATAAATCCTCATTATCTGTAAAGGCTACAATCGGGATTTGATGATTACCTTGTCTTACAGGATCAAGCCATAAATCATTTCTTCCTGTAATTTGATTTTTAGAAAGCTCTCTTACTTTGTACTCCACATGATTAAAATAGACGGTATCGCCTTCTTTAACTGCAAACTCATCTGAAAGGCTGTCCTCTTTTTCATTAAGCTCTACTTCTTCTTTTTCCTTTAGATAATCAAATAAGGTAGCCTGAAAAGGTTCTGCTTTTATGCTTTTTTCTACTTCTTCAGGTGCTTCAAACTCTGTATTATTCTCCTCAAAACTTAGCTCTCCATTAAAGACATGATGAAGCTCCTGCTCATCCATCTGCTTTTTAAGTTCACTGTCTTTAAGTTCTCTAAAGGTCTTTGGAAAATCCTCTAAAACAAGCCTTTGGACATTTAATTCCTTTAACTCCTCAAGATTAAAATATCCCCATTCAGGTTCTATCCCAAGTACAAGTCCAAAAGCATCTTTACTTTCCCTGTCATATTCCGTCATATACCAAGTCCAGTTAGAACGGAAAGGAATAATATATGCTGCATGAACCTCTTTATCCGCTAAAGCTACATCTTCCTGTGCGTAAAGTTCAGGTACTCTTTCAAGCATTTCATCAGTCATTAAGTTTTCAGGATTATCTTTAGAATAATATTGCGGTGCTTTTGCTTCTTCTATCTCTGACTTACTTTCTATTTTCTTTTCTTCAAGATAAAGATTTTTAGAAAGCAGCTCGTCAATATACTTTGCCATACTTGACCAAGTAAGGAAAACATCATTACAATTATTCTTCTGTAATTTAAGTCCCTTTGCATCGTGCCATTCATCACTTCCCATTGCACCTGATACTGCATGACTTCTACCACCTATGCCATATTCGTCTTTTAGAAAATTAGCTTTTTCCTGCAAAGTATGAGTTTCTTTGAAAAACTTTGTTATTCGCTCTTTTCCTCTATCGACGCCACTTCCTCTTGAAAGATTTTCAAGGACTTCATCTTCTGTAATAAAGGACTTTACTTTTGGAAGCTCTGTTAGATTGGTACTATATTCCTTTCGTGGCAGCTCAAGTTCCTGTAACCTCTTATATAGACTATCTACCTTGTGATAGTGAAACCTTAATACATTTCTCTTTTCTTTGTATCCCCCTAAAAATCTGCCATATTCTTTGATTGTTTCCTTTAAGTATTCAGGATTTTTTAATGCTTCAGACAACCTTTTCGTTTCTTCCGGAAAGCCTCCTCCACTTGTTTTCAATAGTTCAAAATATCCCTGTGCTTGTCCTTCTTCGCTTAAATCATGCGTTAGATACCATAGTGATTCTGAAATCCGATTTCTTTCATAATCAAGAGCCTCAGAAAGATCTACATTTGTAGCAAACTTACCACTATCAAGAAGCTCATTTATTCTACTTGCTGCATCACTCCAGCTTAAAATTTGCGTATCATCTTCTCTTGCAGAAGTTCCATAAGCTAAATGAATGCCTTTATCCGAATACCAGGAAGATACTTCTCTTTCATCAATGTAAAATCCATTTCCTCCTCTAAAGGTATTTTTTAGATAATCTCCCAATTCTTCATTGCTCTTTCCTTTAGAAAACTCAGCGATAACAGGAAGTCTACTTCCATCATGATTTCCTCCGTTAATAAGGATAGTATCTATATCCCTTTCATTAAGCGGAATTGTGAGCCTCATCTGTCCGTAGGTATTTTCAGGTAAAGAAAAAGAAGCCTTTTCAGCCTCTTTTAACTCTACATTAGTATTATCTTTTAAATTTCCACTACTTCCTTGATTGTCATTTCCTTCAGAGCTGAAATCATCGCCCCATACTGTGGATGGTTCTCGTCCTCTATCTTCCACGCCTTCATCAATTTCGGCTTCTCCGTTCTCATAAACTCTATCGCTTGTTTCTGAATATCCATCAGGTGTCCTGTCAGCTTCTTCTCCTTGTATAGATCCACTAACATCTCGAAGTGGCTCTGCTCCTCTCTCTGTGATAAATAATCCAGCCTCATCACTGCGTAGGTCGGATTCGGATACTCCCTTATGAAGTCCATCTGTTCCTCCAAGCTGTTTAGCGTATTCTCCCTGATTTTCTCTATTATCTCGTCCGTACTCTCCATTTCTGAGAACTCGCTCATTTTCATTTCTTTTCTGATCATCTCGTCGAAGTACATTATTATCTCCTTTCTCAATTTCTTCTTTAATCCTATTGTATCCTGCTTCTTTACCTCTTAAAACTTCTTTTTTAAGCTCAAGCTCTTTGCTTCTTTGAATAGTTTCATCAATAATCTTTCCGCTAATATCCGATACGGTTTCACCAAGACTCATTAGGGATATACTGCCAAGTCTTTGAAAATTTTCTCTTAAAAGCTCATTATCCACAGGATAGTCTACCTTAAATCTTGAAGCTACTGCATAACTCGCTGAGTCCCTAACAAATTTGGTAAAGGATATTCTATCCTCATCAGCTATTCTAAGCTCATTCATAAGGCTGTCTATCTTTTCATCACCGTAAAGTTTACTTAAAGAAAAGATATTTTCTAAGGTGCTTTCACTTTCCTCATAGCCCTCTCTTGTTATCATTTCCTTTAAGACATCCCTATGAGCTTCCTTATCATATCTCCAAAGATTGACTTCATTGACCTCCCTGTTTCTTGAAACTGTCTGGCTTATATCAAAAATATATGCCACTTTTTTGTATGTGCCATAGTCCTCTAAAATTGGTATCCCTTTCTGTCCTCGCATAACTGTTCGGTTAAAGCGTTCCCTCCAATAGTCGAACTTGGCACAGGCTGTCGCTTCAGGATTTTTATCATAGATACTTAATTGACTTCTAAAGTCGTATCTTTGATTATTTCCGACAACTTTTAAGAGCTTTAGATACTCTGCTTCATTATGCAGGACATCTTGTTTTACAAGTTCTAAAACGTTATGAAAATCATTTATTCGCATGTTTACCTCCTTCTTTTTTCGGCTCTATAATAAATCGTGTTGGTGAGAATAATCCACCAGCACGATTTTGTATATAAAAGTGGACAAAAAAAGAGAAATACCTGTATGATTAAATCACCACAATTAAACAAGGAGGTATTTCTCATGAATTATTATACAAAAAAATTGGGCTCTATAATAAATCGTGTTGGTGGGAATAATCCACCAACACGATTTTGTATATAAAAGTGGACAAAAAAAGAGAAATACCTGTATGATTAAATCACCACAATTAAACAAGGAGGTATTTCTCATGGATTATTATACAAAAAAATTATTGAC
>NZ_WNJX01000022.1:0-29533 GCF_010892375.1 Granulicatella sp. zg-84
GTTATAATTTGTTTTAGACATGATAATGACCTTTCTAATTTTGTGGTGAATCTTAGTAAGTTAATTATCTGTCTTTTTTTGTTTTTATAACACTATTTTGCTTTTGCACTTTATTTTACAACTCGGCGGTGGGATATTTTCAATGAAATTCATAAAAAAAGATTGACAATATTTGCTTATTTTCATATACTATTAGGGACTGTCTGAATGTTTTACATTTGAAAAGATAGACATATTTATCTAGGAGGTGCACATTATGAAAAGAACTTACCAACCAAAAAAACGTAAACGCCAAAAAGTACATGGTTTCCGTAAACGTATGAGTACAAAAAATGGTCGTCGTGTATTAGCTAGCAGACGCCGTAAAGGTAGAAAAGTATTATCAGCTTAGGAGGATCACTTACAAAGTGGTCTTTTTTTGTTTTATAAAGCGTAGTATAATGGTGGTGTGTATATAGGAGTAATTATTAATGAAAAAAACATATAGAGTAAAAACGAATAAAGATTTTAAGATGATTTTTGATAATCGAAAATCAAAGGCGAATAAGCAATTTGTCGTTTATGTGTTAAAAAAAGAGGAGCAGGAGCATATTCGTGTAGGATTGTCTGTTAGTAAAAAACTTGGAAATGCGGTGATACGAAATCGTATTAAACGTAAAATTAGACGTGCAATCTTTGAAATAAACGACATATTATACAAAAATTATGATATAATTATCATTGCGAGAAATCCAGTTGTTGAGATGAGTGTGGAAGATATGAAATCGAGTTTAAAACATGTTTTTAAATTATGCCAGCTCATTAAAACAGATGAAAAGGTGGAGGAAAAAAAGAGTGAAGAGTAAAAAGTTACAAAGAGGTTTGATATTATCATCTTTCATTTTTTTATTAGCAGGTTGTGGTAATAGTCAAACAGGACAAAAAGGTTTATGGGATCATGCGATTGACCATTTGTCTGAATTTATTAAATATTTATCTCATTTGGCAGGTGATAATTACGCTTTAGGTATTATTTTATTTACAATTATTACGCGTATTATATTGTTGCCGATTATGCAATATCAATATAAAGCAACTCGAAAAACAGCAGAATTACAACCTGAAATAAAAAAATTAAGAGAAAAATATTCTGCTAGAGATAGACAAACACAATTAGAATTGCAGCAGGCAATGAAAGAATTAAATGAAAAACATGGTGTGAATCAATTGGCAGGATGTTTACCAGCTTTAATTCAAATGCCTATTATGATTGCTTTGTATCAAGCAATTTTAACAACAAAGGAATTACAAACAGGTCATTTTTTATGGGCTGAATTGGGTAAAGTAGATCCTTACTTTATTTTACCTGCATTGGCTGCATTCTTTACATGGTTAAATGGTTATTTAACATTGCAAGGTCAAACAAAAGATGCACAACAACTGAAATTCATGCAATTATATATGTTACCTGCAATGATTTTCTTCTTTGGTTTTTCGTTAAATGCAGCATTATCTTTATATTGGGTAGTCGGAAATATTTTTGCTGTTGGACAAACATTATTGTTGAATAATCCATATAAATTAAGACGAGAACGTGAACAAAAATTAAAAGAAGAAAAAGCAAAAGCAAGAGCGTTGAAAAAAGCAATGTTAAAAGCAACGAAAAAATAAAGCTCATTTGGAGGGAAAGCAATGGAATCATTGATTATAACAGATGTGACTGTTGAAAAAGCAATTCAAAAAGGTCTTATTAAATTAAATATTAAAAGAGAAGAAGCAACAATTATTGTAAAAGAAGAGGGTAAAAAAGGTCTTTTTGGTTTTGGTCATAAAGATGCCGTTATTGAAATTAGTAAAAAAGAAGTGGAAGAAGTTGTTCAGCCTGTTGTAGAAGAGGTTGTTTCAGAAGTTGTTGAATATGATCCACCTTTTGTTGTGGAAGAAATGGTTATTGTAAAACCAAATCAATCTGATGAATCACATGAAGATTATAGTAAAGTTTGTGACTATTTAGTAGATGTGGCACGTGCATACGGAGCAAAGATTGATGTTACTGTTAAAGAAGTATCTAAAAAATTAGTTTTCCAAATTGAAACAGAAAAAGCAGGTTTATTGATTGGAAAACATGGTAAAATTATCAACGCTTTACAAATATTGGCACAAACAATGGTATATAAAAAGAATGAAAAAGCACCAATGGTTGTTGTGAATATTGGCGATTATAGAGAAAAACGTGAAGTAAAATTAAAAGATGTTGCGGATAGAACAGCTAAAAAAGTGTTAAGAACAAAACAATCAGTCTTTTTAGAACCACTTCCTGCATTTGAAAGAAAAATTATTCATGCAAGATTGAGTAAATACGATAACATTACAACACATTCAGAAGGTAATGAACCATATCGTTATTTAGTGGTTGATTTTCAAGATTAAAAAGTAGAATGATGAAATAATCTAACATTCAGTTTATTAGATAAAAGTGGTGAACCAATGCTTTTAGGCATTAGCTCACCACTTTATTTGTTTGTGTTGGTAGCTTTTGAAGTGTACGGAAAGTAAAAGGAAGCAAATGACAAATGCCATTTGCTTCCTTTTTATCTTGTGTGAAATACTATTATAATTCTTCAAAAACATCTTCGTCTGATACAATCGTTAAATCTTCTTCGATTGCATCATCAAAATCATCAGAATCTTCGTCTGTATCGTCTACTAAGTCATCAAAGTCAGAACGATACCCTAAATCATCGTCATCTGATGTTAATAAGTCTTCATCATCTAAGTCATCCATATCTTCTGGATCGTCATTGCTGTAATCCACATCATCTTCACTTGTAACGAATGCACTAAGTTTTTTGCGTTTTTTGCGTGGTGCTACGGTTTCTTCTAGGGCAGATACTAATTCTTCATCAATAGAATCAATAGGGTACCATGAACGTAATCCCCAACGATTGTCGCCTAGTGAGATGAAACTACCGTCAATATTTAATTCTGTATAAAAAATTGACATTTTCTTTTCTAATTCATCTTCAGATAATTCCAAAAAATTTTGAACAGCAACTAGTAATTCATTAAATTCTATGATAGAACCTTTTTCTTCTAAAATAGCATGTGCTACTTCAATCATAGATAATTCACGTTTATCAATACCTTGAAAATTATTTAACATTTTAGGCTCATCCTTTCAACAGTCTATCTCTCATCATATACTAAAAAAATCTATTTTTCAATATATTTGTGAAATATATTCGATGTAACAAAATTGTTGCTTTAAAATACGATTTTTTTTTGATATATTTTGAATAAATTCATCGCAAAGGAGTAGGGGTTATGGAAAAAGATTTAGGAAGTCTTTTAAAAAAAGCAAGAGTGGATAAAGGATTGTCACAAGAAGAAGTCGCTAATGTATTATTCGTGACGAGGCAAACAATTTCTCGTTGGGAACAAAATAATACATTGCCAAATATTTATGTTTTAGAAACATTAAGCCAATTATATGGTGTGGGACTTGAAGAATTGATAGGCTATACAAAAGAGAAAAAACTTAATGTCATGGCAATCATTGGTAGTGTATTTTTTAATATTTGTTTATTTAGCGGTATTTTTATAACAATAGTTGTGTTGCTAGCTGCTTTGTGGATAACGATAGGTGCTTTTATTATTAGTCCAATTCTCTATATGATTAGTTCAATGTTTGGTCCTCAATCTTTTGAATGGTATCAGCTTGTTTTAACTATCTTTTTATGTATGATAAGTTTAAAAGGTATTCATTTTTGTAAAAAAGTAACGATACAACTGATAGTGTATTTTAACAAATACATTAAATTTAATAAAAAAATCATCTACAAATAGTGTTTGTAGATGATAAAAGATGAAGGTGGTAACAAATCTTACCACCTTCATCTTTATTTTATAAATGTTTTAAAAATTTCTTTGATATTTTCTTGTTTTAAATCACTTGGTTTTAATGTTTCTTTAGCTGTATGATTTCCAGCTATTTTAACAACAGTTGGAACAGATGAAAAATTGTAGGTTGATAAAATATCACTTACTTTATCTGCGTATTTGTCATCTGTATATTTATCAAAGTCTAAATAGTACATTGTTTTGTTTTCTTGTTTTAAAACCGTTTCTAAGATAGGTTTTGCTTTTTGACAGGCTGAACAAGAGGCTTTTCCAAATAAAATAATACTGTTTTCTGGTAATGTATCGACTTGTTCAATGTTTATTTCTTGTATGGCTTGTGATACTTGATGATTTTGTTGACAAGCTGCAAGTATTAAAAAGAAACTGAAAATAGTTAATAATTTAGTTATTTTTTTCATGGTGTGTCCTATATTTTTTTTACAAATTCTGATTTTAATTTCATGGCACCAAATCCATCAATTTTACAATCAATATTGTGATCACCTTCAACAAGACGTATATTTTTTACTTTTGTACCTTGTTTTAAATCTTTTGGTGCACCTTTAACTTTTAAGTCTTTAATAATGCTTACTGTATCTCCGTCTTGTAGTAAAGTACCGTTAGCATCTTTTACAGTTAATTCTGTTTCGTTAACATCGTCTAATGTAAATTCATTGGCACATTCTGGACAAATGATGACATGATTGTCTTCATAAGTATATTCAGATTGACATTTTGGGCAGTTTGGTAATTGTTCCATAAATCCTCCTATTCTACTGTAACGCTTTTGGCTAAGTTTCTTGGTTTATCTATATCATATCCTAATTCTAAAGTTGCATAATAGGCAAGTAATTGGGTTGGTATGATTGAAATAAGTGGAGAAAAATAGTCGCAAACATGAGGTAATAAAAATTGGTCTTCTTGAGTTGCGAATGTTTCATCTACAAAGGTACATGTTTTTGCACCACGTGCTTTTACTTCTTGAATGTTTCCTCTTGTGTTTAAGACAAGGTTTTCTTGTGTCATGATAGCAAAAACAGGAGTATTTTCTTCAATTAATGCTATTGTACCATGTTTTAATTCTCCAGCTGCAAAACCTTCTGTTTGAATGTATGAAATTTCTTTTAGTTTTAATGCAGCTTCTAAAGAAACAAAATAGTCTAAACCGCGTCCAATAAAGAATGCGTTTCTTGAATGTGCTAGAAAATCTTTAGCAATCTCATGAATGGTTTCTTTTTGTTCAATAATGCTTTCCATACCATTGGCAACAAGAGATAGTTCGTGTTTTAAATCAAATGATAATGGTTCTTTTGATAGTACATAAGCAAGGATTGCTAATACAGAAATTTGTGCTGTATAGGCTTTTGTTGATGCAACAGCAATTTCTGGTCCTGCATACAATAATAATGTATAAGTTGCTTCTCTTGATAGTGTAGATCCTGCCACATTTGTTATCGTTAAGGATGGATATTTAAACTCATTGATTTTAACGAGAGCTTGTCTGCTATCAGCTGTTTCTCCACTTTGTGAAATAAAGATAAAGAATGGCTTTTCTGATAGAAGTGGTAGTTGGTATGAAAATTCACTAGCAATGTGTACTTCAGTGGGTATTTTTGCAAATGTTTCAAGGTAATATTTTCCAATTAATCCTGCATGATAACTTGTTCCACATGCAATAATATATATTCTATCACATGATTGAATAGTTGTTTTAATGTCATTTGGAATAGTTAGTGTGTCGTTTTGTGTATAAGATTTAATAATTCGTCTTAAAACAGCAGGTTGTTCATCAATCTCTTTTAGCATGTAGTAAGGATAAGTACCTTTTTCTATGTCCGTAGCATCTATTTGTGCTGTAAAAGGTTCTCTTGAAATAGGTATATCGTCTTGTTCTATGATAATGGCATCTTTTGTTAACACAACAAATTCTTTGTCGTGTAATTCGATAAATTGATTGGTTTGTTTAATTCCTGCCATTGCGTCACTACATACCATATTGAAGTCTTTTCCAACACCAATTAATAGAGGGCTTTTATTTTTTGCCACAAATAATGTATTTGGTGTTTGTTCATCAATGAGGGCAAAAGCATACGAACCATGAATTAAGTTTAATACTTTTTTAAAAGCATCTTTTGTTGATAATGCGTCTTTTTCAACAAATAGAGCAATAAGGCAAACAATGATTTCAGTGTCTGTTTGTCCTTTTAAGTTTATATGTTGTAAGTAAGTTTCTTTTAATTCTTTGTAATTTTCAATGACACCATTATGAACAAGTGTAAAACGTTGATTGTAAGATTGATGAGGATGTGCATTGACAAGACTTGGAACGCCATGTGTTGCCCATCGTGTGTGTCCTATTCCATAAGTTGCAGGAATAGAAAAATCTGTGTGATTTTTTAATTGAGCAATAGGTCCTACTTCTTTAAATAAATGTCCAACTCCGTTAGATACAACGTAAATACCGGCTGAGTCGTAGCCTCTGTATTCTAATGTTTGTAATCCGTCTAATAAAATTGTTTGTGCTTGTTTGTTACCAATGTAACCGACAATTCCACACATGTTAACCTCCTAAAAAATAAATTTGCTTTTTAGGTGAATGAATATATGTTTGTCAATAAGTATTGTTTTGTTATATTCTTTAGATTTCACAAACCTGAAGTCATCCGCCGAATGTTCGATAAACTTCTTCCTCGTCACCAATTTAATGGTCTGGCGCTATCTTTATTCCTTTCTAAAGTCTTTCTAAAAAGCATACCATATTATAAAGTATTTTTAATAGATGTCAAAAAAATGGATTATCTTTGGCACAAATGAAATTGTTTTCAGTAGCATTTATTTGTGCCAAATTTCTTTTGATAACGTTTTAAAATTGCTTTATATTAGTAATGGGAGGAATTGAAATGTTATTGAATGAGCTCATTAAAAAAATTCCAATTTTTTCTAAATATCATGCACACAAAATAGAGGAATTTGAAAAAATTTTAAATACGAATCGTCGAGGATTATTGTCAGATATTGAAAAAATGAATAGTTTTTTTCAAGAATACAGTATGCCAACTATTTTGATTGAAAACGATAGGATATATGTACCAAGTATTACAGAAACGGATATATTTTCTAAAATAAAACATCGTATTTATGACTATGCTGGACAAACAGAACGTTTGTATTTGATGATTTTATATATTGTGACAAATAAACAATTTGTGTCAAATTATCATTTACAAAGTTTATTGCAAATGAGTAAAAATTCTATTTTACTTGATTTAAAAAAATTAAAAGAAAAAATATCTATTTTTGATGTAACGGTGCATTATACAAGAAGTAAAGGATACCATTTTAAAGGAAGTGCATTATCCATTCGTCAAATGATTGAATATGCCATTGATCATTTATTATTGTTTGATACTGGAAAATGGTTAATTCAGTATATTGCACTTGAAAATGATTTGAATTTAAAAATAGATGATATAACGGCTTTATTTATTGAAACAGCAAGAGAATGTCATTGTTATTTTATTGCAGAGAAATCAAAAGAAGTCTGTTATTTGATTAGTATTTTAAATGAAATCGCTTTAGAAGAATGTGTTGTTTTTACAGATATAAATGAAAAAAATTTATCTTATACACCTGCTTACATCATTACTGAAAAATTAGTTGAAAAATATCCGAATATAGAAAGAGAAAAATTATTTATTTTTAGTCGTATATTAGGGTGCCTACAAGGAGAAAAAGAAGATTTTTCGAATCGTGAGGTCTACGATATTATGAATAAAATTATTGATTTAGTAAAAGCAAATACAGCAGTTCAATTTGAAGATTCATTATTATTCAGAAAAAATTTATATCATCATTTAGTACCGTCATATTATCGTCTATTATTTGGTATTCATTTAATCAATCCACTAAAGGAACAAATTATGAAAGAATATCATGCTTTATTTTATTTGATTAAAAAAAGTTTAGCTCCTTTAAGTGATGTTGTTCAAAAACCAATTAGTGATGATGAAGTTGCTTATTTTACTATACATTTTGGTGGATATTTAAAAATGATAAAGACAACAACGAAAAAATCTTTAGTTGCTTTATCCGTTTGTCCAAATGGTATTAGTTCTTCTTTATTGTTACAGTCAGAATTAAAAGCACTAATGCCAGATATTTTCTTTAAAGAAGTTCATCAATTAGATGATATAGAACATCAATCTCTCGATGATTACGATATGATTTTTTCAACAGTTTTTTTTGAATCTTCTAAGAAAGTTTATGTTGTACAGCCGTTAATGAATGCTATTGAAAAATTGTTATTAAAACGAATGGTATATGAAGATTTTCAAATTCATCAAGAACAATACATAGATATTAAAGAAATCATGAAAATTATTTCTACATATACAACCATTCATGAATCGGTTTCTTTAGAAGATGCATTGATGCATTATTTTGTGGGTAATCAACAAGCAAGTATCAATACGGAGGGATTAGCATTGACAACATTATTGGATAAAAAATTAGTCCAACAAGTAGAAAGTGTCAGTGATTGGAAAGAAGCAATTCATATTGCATCGAAACCTTTATTAGAGCATGGGTATATTCAATCAGCTTATATAGATGACATGATTGCATCTATTCAAACATTAGGACCATATATTGTTTTGGCACCAAAAGTTGCTGTACCTCATGCAAAACCTGACAATGTTTATAAATTAGGTATTAGTTTATTGCAGTTAAAAGAAGCAGTTGATTTTAATCTTTCAGAAGAAAATGATGAAGATAAAAAAGTGCATTTAATTTTTGTATTAGCAGCTGTGGATTCTATTTTACATTTAAAAGCATTACAACAATTAGCAAGTATTTTAGATGATGAAAATGCTATTGAGTTAATGATTCAAGCAAAAACAGTTGATGAACTGATGTCTATTATCGAGCAAACAGTACAAAAAGGAGAGGATGAAGATGATTAAAATTATTACGGTATGTGGCAATGGTATCGGCAGTAGTTTGTTGTTGAAAATGAAAGTTGAAAGTATTGCTAAAAGTTTAGGTATTGATGTTGTTGCAGAGTCATGTGATTCAAATGCAGCAACTGGTCAACAAGCAGATTTATTTGTAACAGTAAAAGAATTTAAAGATATTTTTCCAGAAAATACACGTGTTTGTATTGTTCAAAGTTATACAAATCGTAAAAAAATTGAAGAAGATTTAATACCAGCATTAGAATTATTGAAAAATGAGGAGGTATAGAAAATGGAATTTATTAAAGATATTTTAAGTGAACCGTCTTTTTTAATGGGATTGATTGCGTTTATTGGTCTTGTTGCGTTAAAAAAACCTGCACATAAAGTCATGACGGGAACATTGGGACCAATTTTAGGTTATTTAATGTTAGCCGCTGGAGCAGGTGTTATCGTTAATCATTTATCTCCATTAGCCGAAATGATTCAAAAAGGATTTCATATTACAGGTGTTGTGCCAAATAATGAGGCAGTAACTTCCGTTGCACAAAAAATACTTGGTGTTGAAACAATGTCTATTTTAGTCATGGGACTTGTTTTTAATTTACTAATTGCTAGATTTACACGTTATAAATACATCTTTTTAACAGGCCATCACAGTTTCTTTATGGCGTGCTTATTATCTGCAGTTTTAGGTGCTTTGAAATTTTCAGGAGTAACATTGATTATCGTTGGTGGATTTATCATGGGTGCTTGGTCTGCTATTTCACCAGCTATTGGTCAAAAATATACTTTAAAAGTAACTGACGGTGATGAAATTGCCATGGGACACTTTGGTAGTATAGGTTATTATTTATCTGCTTTTATTGGAAGTTTAGTTGGTAAAAATAGTAAAAATACAGAAGATTTACAAGTATCTGAAACGTGGAGTTTTTTAAGAAATACGACAATTTCTACAGCTTTAATTATGGTGTTATTCTATTTGATTGCTGCTATTGCGGCAGGTCCAGAATTTGTGTCTACTTTATCTGATGGAAAAAATCCATGGATTTTTGCTGTAACAAGTGGGTTAACATTTGCTGTTGGTGTAGCTATTGTTTATGCCGGTGTTCGTATGATTTTATCTGATTTAATTCCTGCCTTTGAAGGTATTGCTACAAAAATTATTCCAAATGCTGTTCCAGCAGTGGATTGTGCTGTATTTTTCCCTTATGCACCAACAGCCGTTATTATTGGGTTCGCATTTAGTTTTTTAGGTGGATTTATTGGTATGTTGATTTTAGGTGTTACAGGTGGTGTACTCATTATTCCAGGTATGGTTCCTCATTTCTTCTGTGGTGCAACAGCAGGTATTTATGGTAATGCAACGGGTGGTAGACGAGGTGCGATGATTGGTTCTTTTGTTAATGGTTTATTATTAGCCTTTTTACCAGCTTTATGTTTACCAGTTTTAGGAAATTTAGGATTCAGCAATACAACTTTTGGTGATGTTGACTTTGGTATTTTAGGTATTTTATTAGGTCGTTTAGGTGAAGGTTTTGGACAAATTGGTATTTTTGTTATCGTGGGCTTATTAGCATTGGTTTTAGTGGTACCATCATTTATGTCTAAATCAAAAGAAGCTTTAAATAATAAAGCGGAATAAAGGAGCATATATATGGCTGAAGATTTAACAATTAAAATTTATTCAGACGGAGCAGTTTTAGAAACGATGTTACATGATTTATCATTAGGAATCGTAACAGGTTTTACAACTAATCCTAGCTTAATGAAAAAAGCTGGGATTGATAGCTATATAGATTTTGCTAAAAAAGTATTAGCACATATTAAAGATTATCCAGTTTCTTTTGAAGTATTTGCAGATGACTTAGAAACAATGGAAAAAGAAGCAGAAGTATTAAATGCTTTGGGAGAGAATGTTTATGTGAAAATTCCTGTGACAAATGGAAAAGGAGAGTCAACAGCACCTTTAATCGAGCGTTTGTCACAAAGAGGTATCAAGTTAAATGTAACAGCAATCTTTACACTAGAGCAAGTTAGAACGGTTGTTGATTCTTTAACAAGTGGTGTGCCATCTATTGTTTCTGTTTTTGCTGGAAGAATTGCTGATACGGGTGTTGATCCAATGCCTATTATGCAAAAATCTTTAGATATTTGCCGAGAGAAAAAAGCGATTGAGTTATTATGGGCAAGTCCTAGAGAAACATTTAATATTTATCAAGCAAATGCTTTAGGTGTAGACATTATTACGTGTACATCAGATTTAATTCAAAAATTAAGTTTAAAAGATAAAGATTTAACGCAATATTCATTAGAAACAGTACAAATGTTTTTAAGAGATAGTCAAAGTTTAGGATTTTCAATTTTAACAGATTAAACAAGAGCTAGTTGGGTACATCTCAACTAGCTCTTATAATTTTAAGTGCTTTTTTTTTCATTTTGTACTATTATAAAGTTAAGCTTAATAAAGAGAGGCAATGAAAATGTGGAGAAAAGAATTGTTAGATGTATTTCCAACAATCAATATTTTGCTTGATGAGCCATTAAACCGTTATACATATACGAAAACGGGTGGAAAAGTAGATGCTCTTGTGTTCCCAGAAACGAAAGAGCATATTCGTGATTTAGTATTATTTTTAAATGATAAAAAAATTCCATTTTTAGTGTTGGGAAATGCTAGTAATGTGATTGTGACAGACGGAGGTATTCGTGGCGTTGTCATTATGCTTGAGAAAATGACTAATCTTGTGGTGGACGATACGACAGTTCGTGTAGAAAGTGGTGTTGTACTTACTGAATTAACAGACTATGTTGCACAACAAAGTTTAACAGGTTTAGAGTTTGCTTGCGGTATTCCCGGAAATGTTGGGGGTGCTGTATTTATGAATGCTGGTGCTTATGGTGGTGAGATAAAAGACGTTTTATATTCTGTGGATGTTGTGACAAAAACGGGGGAGTACAAAACTTATACGAATAAAGAAATGGTATTTGGATACCGTCATAGTTTGATACAGGAAACTGGCGATATTGTTGTACAAACGACTTTTGTTTTACAAAAAGGTCATAAAGAAGATATTTTGGCAGAAATGGACCGATTGATGCAATTAAGACGAGAAAAACAACCATTAGAGTATCCGTCTTGTGGAAGTGTTTTTAAACGTCCAGAAGGGTATTTTGCAGGAAAGCTAATACAAGATGCACATCTACAAGGGCATCGTATTGGAGGAATAGAAGTTTCTAAAAAACATGCGGGATTTATGGTCAATGTTGATTCTGGTACAGCGACGGATTATAAGCAGTTGATCGCTTATGTTCAAGAAAAAGTTTATGAAGTATTCGGGGTTCGTTTAGAAACAGAAGTTCGATTTATAGGAGAAGAGAATGAGTGAAGTAAGTCAAGAAATGATTGAAAAAATCAAAAATGATATTTTAGAGGCTTTAGAAAATGTGATTGACCCAGAGTTAGGCATTGATATTGTTAATTTAGGTTTAGTCTATGGTATTGAATTAGAGGAAAAAGGGCATTGTCATATAAAAATGACACTAACAACGGTGGGCTGTCCTTTAGCAGATATGATTATTGAAAATATACAAGAAGAATTATTGAAATTAGAACATGTTCAAAGTGTTGATGTTGAATTAGTTTGGGAGCCTGTTTGGACAACTGATAGAATGTCACGCTATGCTCGTATTGCACTAGGAATAAGATCATGAGAAAAGTAAAAATAAATTTTATATCAACCATTAAACAAGAGAATGTTTTAAAAGTAAAAAAAGAATATATTGGTCATCTCATAGAGAAAAATCATTGTTACTATTTGCGTTACAAAGATGCTGAGTATGGAAAAGTGACTGTGAAATATGATAAAGTCACACACACCATCACGTGTTTGTGGGAAAATCATCATGTCAAACGTATGGTATTTTCAATGGAGTATGTCACGGAAATGCTTTATCAATTACCACAATCTCATTTGTTGTTAGATGTGCATACAATGATGTTAAATGTGGATATTTTTGAAGATTTATTGAAAAAAATAGTATTTGCATATCAGTTAAAAGAAAAAGATGATATTTTTGGAGAATACACAATTCAATATGATATACGTCCTTGTTAAGAATAAAAATAATGGAGATAAATATGAGTGTTATAGTCAAAAAAGTAACAGATGAGATTTATAAACAAAGTCAGTTAAATTATAGTACGAGTAATTTTTTACAATCAACGGAAATTGCGAGTACGCAGTTAGAAAGAAGAAATTTTTTAGATAGTCAGCGTGTTGTCTTTGAGAAGAATGGACATGTGATTGGTCAAGCCATTATCAATATTCGTAAAAGGTATCGTTTTTTTAAGGAAGCAATTATTTTACAGGGACCTTTGTTAGATTATACAAATATGGACATTGTCAAAGAATGTTTTGAAGCGTTGGAGATATACTTTAAACATGAAAAAGTATCACGTTTTATGATACATCCTTATTTAATTCAACAACAAATAGATACGTCATTAAATATTGTAAAAGACAATCAGTACAATGATGTTATTGACTATCTAACATCATGCGGTTATGTACATACGGTGCATTCGGAAGATACGGTTCATGTTGTTGGGCAAATGTTTGTAAAACCATTGCATCAATATGACAATGAAGAAGCCATTTATGATGCATTTTCGAATGCTTTGAAACGTGATTTGAAAAAGTTTGATGAATCACATGTCAAAGTTCGGGAATTACAAGAAGATGAGTTAGATACATTTTATCGTATTTTAGTGTCGACAGGTGGCAGAAAAGGTTTTGCTGTGCAACCCTTTTTATATTTTGAACTATTGAAAAAATATTTTAAAAAAGATGCACGTTTTATGTTGGCATATTTAGATTGTAAAGCGTATACGGATTATTTGCAAAATCAGATTGATGCTTTTCAAAATCGCATTGTTGAACTTGAAAGTAGCCCTTTAAGCAAAAAAACAAAAGGGTATATAACAGATGCTAAAGATCAATTACAAAGTTATGTCAAACGTCAAGAGCAGTTTGAACAGCTACATGTGACAGAAACATTTTTACCGTTGTCGTCCTATTTGTTCATGTGTTATGGGCAAGAGGTTGTTTCGATTTTGGGTGGTTCTTATCGTGAGTATTTGAATTTTGGTGGTTCGACGATGATTAACTGGGACATGATTCGATATGCATATCGTGAAAATAAGGATTATAATTTTTACGGTACTATTGAAGTGGCGGATAGCCAAAATAAAACGGGAAACTTCAATTATAAACGTCAATTTGGTGGCGAGCTGAACGTGTTGATTGGTTCATTTACTAAAACAATAAATCCATTGATGCACTTGGTTGAGAAAATAAAAAAATAGACGTGCGAAGATGATACATCCCCTCCTTACTGGTTTGTCCAGTAAGGAGGGGATGTATCATCTGTTGTCTTCGTGTTTTATTTTTTAGATGAGTTATTTGTATATTTTCTATTTTTGTTTTCTCCGATGGGCATTAGTATATTACTGGCTATCAATTCAGATAATAATTTTGTTCTGGAAGATTTATGTTCTAATCATTCTTCTATATCCTTTGTTGAAAAACATTTGTTTTCACTTGGGGATTGAATAATACTCTCTGTTTTTCTATCTTTTATCGCCGTTTTTCTTTATGTTTTTATCTATATTTTGTCATGTCATTTAAATTTTTTATACAATGTAAAATAAACTTGTTTATGTAAAAAATGCAATGACGTCGTGGAGAAGCCATTGCATTTTTTAGTCTGTATTATCAGGGTGTATCGACATATCTCTGCCTAGTATTTTTATGGCAATATCAATACCTGTTTTTGTGGCTGCTGTACCACCTAGTCCGGTTTCTTTTAATTCCCTTGGCATGCGTAGTCCGATAGAACGCATCGCATCAATCGTTTCATCGGCTGGTATTGGGTTGGTAATCCCAGCAAGTGCCATATCGGCAGCGATGAGAGCATTTGTTGCACCAATAGCATTACGTTTGACGCAAGGAATTTCCACTAGACCTGCAACGGGATCACATACAAGACCTAGTAAGTTGCCAAGTGAGATGGAAAAAGCTTCTGAGCATTGTTGTGGTGTGCCACCGGCTGCTTCAACAGCAGCTGCGGCTGCCATAGCGGAGGCACTTCCGACTTCAGCTTGGCATCCACCAACGGCACCGGCAATCATGGCACGGTTAGCAACAACCATACCAAATAGAGCAGATGTGAATAAACAACGAATTTGTTGTTCTTTTGTTAATTTTAGTGTGTCTGCAATGGAAAAAATAACACCGGGTAAAGTACCACTTGCACCTGCTGTAGGTGTGGCACAAACGACACCCATAGCGGCATTGACTTCATTTGTGCCTAAAGCATATTGAACACCGGCTAGAACAGCGTCGCCAGAGAGTGTTTTACCATTTTCTCTATATTTTTTCATTTTAACGGCATCTCCTCCAGTTAAACCTGTTGGAGAAAAAACACCATCTCCAGTTGAGCTTCTCTCTACTGCTTTTTTCATCACATCTAAGTTTTTTTCCATTTTTTCCCATATCACATGTCGGGGTAAATCTGTTGTTTTCATTTCTTGTTGAATCATCAGTTCTGATATGGAGCATTGATGTTGATTAGCAGCATCAATAATCTCTTTAATCGTCATATACATAAAGTTGTAACTCCTATTCTAAAATATAAAAAGTTTCGTGTTCCAAAATGCGATACAATTCTGTTTTTATATGATTGGTAATGAGTTGTCCTAATTCAAATACATATAAAGTATGTGTTTCATTTTGCGTTTCTTTTATATCCAGAATGTCCATTTTTAGTTTTGTAAATGTATCTTTTAAGTGTTGTTTTAATAATGTGTTTTTTGTTAAAAGCACTACAATCGGAATAGGACCATTTGGTTCAATGACAAATGTATCTAATTGTAAATAACGAACTTCTACCATGCCTCCACCGATAGATGTACCAATAAGACGTACAATTTTATTATTATGACGTAGTGTTAAATCTGCTGTGTTAGCATGATTAACAGGACTTGGATGATTATCTTCAATAAATTCAATGTCTATATTTTGTGAAAGAGCAATGTTTACAGCATTAGGAACACGTGCATCGTCCATTTCAAAACCTAAGACACCACTAATAATAGCATAATCTGTTCCATGTCCTTTATGCGTTTGTGCAAAGGACTCATAATATCTGCAAGAAATACTAGTAGGTGTTTCACCAAATAAAGTACGGGCTAAAGCACCGATACGAATAGCGCCTGCTGTATGTGAGCTTGACGGTCCAACCATGATAGGTCCGATAACGTCAAAGCAGCTTTTATAATTGATAGCTTTTAATTCATGGTGCTCCATATATTGAGTCCTTTCTTTGTTTAGTGTTTTGCATAAAAAAAGTGAAATCCCTATATAGTATAAAGGAAATTTCACTTTTTATCCATATTATCTTTCAGCTTCAATCAAACCATATTTTCCATCTTTACGACGATATACCACACATAGTTCTTCTGTTTCAATGTCAATGTAAGCAAAGAAGTCATGTCCTAAAAGGTTCATTTGTAATAATGCTTCTTGGCTATCCATTGGTCTAAATGGAATACGTTTGATACGTGCAATTTCTAATTCATCTGTTTCTTCATCTTTAGTAGTTTCTACTGGAGATGTTGTTGGTTCAAAAGAATATCCGTGTTCACGAGATTTCTTTTGAATTTTTGTTTTATATTTGCGAATTTGTCTTTCTAATTTTTCAATGACTAAATCAATACTACCGTATAAGTCACTTGTTGTTTCCTCAGCACGTAAGACAATGTAAGGTAAAGGAATGGTTACTTCAACTTTTGCATTTTTGTCTGGATAAACTTTTAGATTAACATGGGCGACAACATTTGGTACGTGGCTAAAATATTTTTCTAGCTTTCCAATTTTTTTCTCGTTGTATAGGCGTAGTGCCTCTGTTACTTCGATGTTTTCTCCCCGAATATTGAATGTTAACATAATCATCGCTCCTTTATATAACATTTATGAATGTTTATTCATGCTTCTATTATAGCATAAAAATTTAAATTTGTCTGAAAACGTTTAATAAAAAATAAAGATAAATTTTTATGCTATAATTTAAGGATAATTTATTGATAAAGGAGGAAAAATTATGCAATTTTTGGAATTGGATATAGACACATTAAAAGCATATCAAATAAAAAATACATCTCGCTATTTTTTCTCGCAAAGTTATGACTATGCACGTATGGCAGAAAAAAATAAGTTAAAACATCGTATTCTTGCCGTGATAGAAAATGATACATTATTGGCTTATGGTATTTTTTTGTATTTTAGACATAAAAAAATATTTTATCGTGTGACAGCACAATATGGTCCGATAATGGATTATACAGATAAAGAGTTGGTTACTTTTTATTTTAAGCAGATTAAACAATATTTTATGAAACAGTGGCGTGTGGTATCTGTCAGAGTAAATCCATTCTTATCTCAACGTTTTTATGAAGATGTGACGTATATGGGTGATAATCAAGTAGCTACGGATGTGGATGCTATTTTATCTGATTTACAATTTAAAGCATTAAATATGGATATGTTTGATGATTTAACATTGCCAACACAATGTGTTTATACGAAGTCATTAGGTGATATAAATGGAAAAGATTTATTGAAACAATTTCCTCAAAAAACGCGTTATACTATCAATAAAACGATGAAGGAAGGCGTTTTAGTTAGAGAAATAGATATATTTGATACACATGATGCTCATATTTTCAATACAATCAATAAGGAAACGGAATTGAGAAATGGTGTTAAAACAAGAGATATTGCTTATTTTCAAACGATGAAATCTGTTCTGGGTAAGCATGTTCATTTTATGGTGACCTATATAGATTGTCCTGTTTATTTAGAAAATATAGAACAAACGATTGATCAGTTAGAGCGTGAACAATTAGATTTATCTGAAAAACTAGCATTAGGAAAAGTGAATGTTAAGAAAACGGAAAATAAATTGAAAGAACTGAAAGAAAATACGGTTGTTTGGCAAACAAAACGTGAAAAAACTCTTGAGTTGCAAGCACAAGAGGGGGATATGATTTATTTATCGTGTGCTAGTTTTATTGAATCGGGTCAAGATTTTATTTATTTTTCAAGTGGAAGCATGGATAAGTTTAGTCGTTTTGAAGGTCCGTCTGCGATGATTTATACAATGATGCTATATGCTATTGAGAACAAATTTATGTATTTTAATTTTTATGGGACATCAAAACAATTTTTAGAGATGGATGCAGCTGATTATGGCGTTTTGCAATTTAAGCGTAGTTTTGAAGGAAATATTGAATACTTTATGGATAATTATGAATTAAAACGATTTTAAAAGCTCTGAAAAAATAGAGTAAACCGGTGTTGGTTTACTCTATTTTTATAGATTCCATTTTTTCAATAATCGTCTGAATTGAAGTGCTTGTTTTGGTAAAATACTGTCCATAATATTTAATTTTAATGTAAAGTAAATATAGGTAAGACCACCAAAAATAGCTGTTATAAAGACAATAAATAGGTTTGCCATATTATTGTTTGCTGGTAATAGGATAACCAATATGTTGTAAATGATTAAGGATATAGCGGTCATGGCTAGCGTGGCAAAAATAATATTAGTCGTTTTTTTGATGATGTATGTTGTATCAAATTTTGTTAACTTAAAGAGTTCATCGAATAGATAAATGGTTGCTAAAATGGTTGCTACAACAGAGGATAGACCGGGACCATTTTCTTTAAAGATAGCTGTTAAAATAAGTGTAAAGGTTAATTTTGATAAAAGTAAAATGGATAAACTTTTAATAGCAATCATGTGTTTTCCTGTACTTTGTATGATGCTGACGAACATACTGAAAAATCCAGTAATAATTAAGTTAATGCAAAAGATTTTTAAGACATGTGCACCGTCGATTGAGCCGTAAAAAACAGCATAAATAGCATTAGATACGATGAATAAACCAATGGCACTTGGAATGACTAAAAAGCAAAGTAATTCAATGTCTTTTGTTACGGCTAAAGATAATTGTTTTTTGTCTTTTCTATGGTATAGTGCGGCAATGTTTGGAATAGCACTTGCTGTAATTGCCATAGTGATAGAGCCGACAATATTTGTTAATTTAGCGGCATTAGCACTAAACCAAGCAAATGAATTGGCAATTTCGTCTTTTGTCATTGTTGAAAATTCGTTCATAATGCCGTTGTAGCTGAAGTTATCAATCAGTGCTAATAAAGATGTTCCGGTACTCATGACAACAAAAGGAATAGAATCTTTTAAGACAAGTTTAAAGCTGTCTAAAATAGAAAAAGAAACGGTTTGTTTGCCGAGTTTTATTTTTTCAAAAATATAGTAACGTTCTTTATACAATTCAAATAGTAAAAAGATGAGTGTGACAAATGCTCCAATAAATGCTGCAAATGTTGATTGTGATACAGCCTCAACTAAAGAGCCTTTGGCTATTTTCATAATATAAAAAGTAGCACCTAGCATGTATGACACACGTACGACTTGTTCTAATATTTGAGATAAAGCAGGTGTTGTCATCTGCTGGAATCCTTGGAAAAAGCCTCTTAGTAAACTAATTGGTGGGATAATTAAAATAGCAGGTGCAAGAGAGCGTAGAATGAGTACACTATCATTGACATTACCTGTTGGTACAACGCTTATTGAAGCGATATAATCTGCTAATCCGTAGAATGTTAGGCAAGAAAAAGCTCCTAAACCAATCATGATGAGCATACTATTTTTGAAAAGTGACATACTGGCTTTGTATTCGCCTCTAGCGTTGAGTTGAGAAATTTGTTTTGTAATGGCTAATGGGAAACCTGCCGTTGCAATATCCAAAAATAAAATATAGGGTGCATAGGCAAGTGCATATAGTCCATTGGCAACATTATAGTGTTCTCCAATCCACCTTGACCAAGGGATAATGTATAAAGCACCGATAATTCTTGAAATCAGCAATCCAATAGATAGCCATGCTGTTCCGTGTAACATTTTTTCATTTGTTGATAGATTTTCTACTTTGGAAAATTTATTTTGTTTCGTTTTATTTAACACAATGATTCTCCTTACGAGATAAAATGTAAGTATATTATACATTCTTTTACTCTTAATAACAATTTTTTAAAAAATTGTAGGTGAAATCGCACGCAATAGTTCAAAATAAGTCAATTTTTTGGTATAGTAGGAATAGCGACTTTTAGGAGGTTTGACATGAAAAGAGGATTTGAAGTAATTAGTCAATATAAAGATAAAAATATCAATTTACCAAAACGTGCAACACATAAAGCGGCGGGGTATGACTTTGAATCTGCTGAAACGATTGTTTTACCAAGTATTTGGAAAATCATCTTTAAGTCAGTAGCGATTGATGCTAAGCAGTGGATTTACGATACTTTTTTATCTAAGGAAACACAAGAAGAAAGACAAGAGCGTGAGAAAGCGTTAAAACCAATTTTAGTGCCAACGGGTATTAAGGCGTATATGCAAGAAGATGAGTATTTACAATTAACAAACCGTTCAAGTAATCCATTAAAACATTTTTTAGTATTGCCTAATGGTGTGGGTGTGATTGATGCCGATTATTACAATAATGAAAGTAATGAAGGACATATTTATTTTCAAATGTGGAATTTTGGGTTGACGGATAAAGTGATTGAAAAAGGCGATCGTATTGGACAGGGTATTTTTATCCCGTTTTTAAAAGCGGATAATGATGAAACTGTCGGAGAAAGAACAGGTGGGTTTGGTTCATCTGGTTCTGCTTCACATTAGAGGATGGATATGGCGAAGAAAAAAGAAACAAAATATGTCTGTCAATCGTGTGGTTATGAATCTGCTAAATGGATGGGAAAATGTCCAAATTGTCAGCAGTGGTCAACCTTAGAAGAAGAAACGGTACATGTATCAAATCAAGCTGTGTCAAAGCGTCAAGATTTTTCAGGAAATACAACAAAAGCACTTCCTATTAAAGATATTTTATATACAAAAGAAAATCGTCTATCCACAAGAATAGATGAGTTAGATAGAGTTTTAGGTGGAGGTATTGTATCGGGTTCACTTGTGTTAATTGGAGGGGATCCAGGGATTGGGAAATCGACGTTGTTATTACAAGTATCTGCTCAATTACATGCATTAAAACAGCGTGTTTTATATGTGTCTGGAGAAGAAAGTGCCAGTCAAATTAAAATGCGAGCGGAGCGTTTAGGCATTAAAGACGGAGAGTTTTATATTTATCCAGAAACCGATATGACAAGTGTTTTACAAGCCATTGAAACGATAAAACCTCAGTATGTCATTATCGATTCCATTCAAACAATGGTACATGAGCAAGCGTCCTCAGGTGTAGCGGGTAGTGTTTCTCAAATAAGAGAGAATACGGCTACGTTGATGCATACGGCTAAAGCGAATAATATTGCTATTTTCATTGTTGGGCATGTGACAAAAGAAGGGACAATAGCCGGGCCTAGAATGTTAGAACATATGGTTGATACAGTATTATATTTTGAGGGAGAAAAACATCAAAGTTTTCGTATGTTAAGAGCGGTGAAGAACCGTTTTGGTTCAACGAATGAAATAGGTGTTTTTGAGATGAGTCAACATGGTTTGAAGCAAATTAAAAATCCGTCTGAATTTTTCCTTGAAGAACGTATCAAAGGTGCTAATGGTTCAGCTGTTGTGGTTTCGGTTGAGGGAACACGTCCTATACTAGTTGAAGTTCAATGTTTAATCACGCCAACAGCATTTGGGAATGCAAGACGTACAGCAAGTGGGTTAGATTATAATCGTGTGGCTTTAATTATGGCTGTTTTAGAAAAAAGAGCTGGTATGCTTTTACAAATGCAAGATGCTTATTTTAAAGTGGCAGGTGGTGTTAAATTAGACGAACCGGCTATTGATTTAGCGATTGCTGTGAGTTTGGCATCTAGCTATTGGGAAAAGGAAACGGCTTTAACTGATGCTTTTGTTGGTGAAATTGGTTTAACTGGGGAAATAAGACGTGTTAGTCAAATTACGGATCGCATTAAAGAAGCGAGTAAGTTAGGATTTAAACGTATTTTTATTCCAAAAAATAATTTGGTAGGTTTACCAGAGTATAAAAATATTGAAGTGATAGGCATTGCTACTATAAAAGAAGCATTACATATTATTTTTAAATAGAGGTTGAGTATGAAAAAAAATATTGGAAAATATATTATACATTTTATTTTCACCCTCGTTGGTAGTAGTGTTGCGTTATTATGGTTACCAACGGTGTGGGAACTATTATCCATGAAGCATGGCTTATTCGAAAAAGATATTACAAATATTGTAATTGGTGGTATTTTTGGTTTATTATGTTCATTTCTCTTATCGAATAAGATTATTGCTATATTAGAGTCAGTTGAAAAATTTTTAGATAATAAATCACCATTGTATTTATTATTCGGAAGTATAGGTGCTATTGTTGGATTGGTGATTGGTACCTTATTGAGTATTATTTTTAATTATATTCAAATACCGGGTGTTTCGGATATTTTACCAGTTGTCTTAATCGTATCTTTTGGCTATTTAGGATTCCGTGTTGGGACAAGACGTCCAGATAATTGGAAAAAAGTTGCGCAGCAATTAAAACCTCAACAAGTTGAAACTGAAATTTTACAAAGACGAGAGGGCGATACATTTTATCGACATAAAGTATTGGATACGAGCGTGATTATAGATGGTCGTATTGCTGATATTGTTGATACGGGTTTTTTGGAAGGAACTTTAGTTGTACCATTATTTGTTGTTCATGAGTTGCAATATATTGCAGATTCGGCAGATTCATTAAAAAGAGCAAAAGGTCGACGTGGGTTAGATATTTTGAATAGATTGCAAAAATCAGAAAGTATCACTGTTGATATTTACGAGGGAGATTTTGAAGATATTCCAGAAGTAGATAGCAAACTTGTGAAATTAGCCAAAGTTTTAGAAGGTACGGTCTTAACGAATGACTATAATTTGAACAAAGTTTGTGAATTTCAAAATGTAAAAGTGTTAAATGTCAATGAATTAGCCAATGCAATTAAACCGGTTGTCTTGCCTGGAGAAGAGATGACGGTATTAATTGTCAAAGACGGAAGTGAGCGTCAGCAAGGTATTGCATACATGGAAGACGGTACGATGATTGTTGTTGAAGATGGAAAACATTATATGAATGAACAGCTAGATGTTGTCGTAACGAGTGCGTTGCAAACGGCAGCGGGACGTATGGTTTTTGCAAAACCAATTCATTCACAAAGAAAAATAAAAGAACATCATAAAGGATAGAAAGAAGGATACACATGTCTAAAAAAATGAGATTACGCTATGCACCAAGTCCAACAGGAAATCTACATATAGGAAATGCTCGAACAGCATTATTCAATTATTTATTTGCTAGACATCATGGTGGTGAATTTATTATTCGTATTGAAGATACGGATAAAAAACGTAATATAGAGCACGGAGAAAAAAGTCAGTTAGAGAACTTAGATTGGTTAGGTATTACATGGGACGAAGGTCCGGATAAACCAAATGAAAAATATGCTCCATATCGTCAATCAGAAAGAGAGCATATTTATAACCCACTGATTGAACAATTATTAAAAGAAGATAAAGCTTACAAATGCTATTGTACAGAAGAAGAATTAGAGGCTGAAAGAGAAAGACAACAGGCACGTGGAGAAATGCCACATTATAATGGTGCTCATGCATATTTAACAGAGGAAGAAAGACAAGCCTTTGAGGCAGAAGGACGTACACCTGTTATTCGTTTCCGTGTACCAGAAAATCAAGTATTTGCGTTTAATGATCTTGTAAAAGGTGATATTTCGTTTGAATCAAAAAGTATTGGTGGAGATTTCGTTATTTTAAAACGTGACGGTATGCCAACGTATAATTTTGCGGTAGTTGTGGACGATCATTTTATGGATATTACACATGTGTTGCGTGGAGATGAACATATTGCGAATACACCGAAGCAGTTGATGATTTATGATGCATTTGGTTGGGAAAGACCTCAATTTGGACATATGACATTGATTATGAATAGTCAAACGGGTAAAAAATTATCTAAGCGTGATGAGTCAGTATTACAATTTATTGAACAATACAAAAACTTGGGGTATCTACCTGAAGCGATGTTTAACTTTATTGCATTATTAGGTTGGTCACCAGTGGGTGAAGAGGAAATCTTTGATCAAGAAGATATTATTAAATTATTTGATGAAAAACGTTTGAGTAAATCGCCAGCGGCATTTGATGCGAAAAAATTAGAGTGGGTCAACAATGTTTATATGAAAAAACAATCTTTACATCGTGTTGTTGAATTGGCAATGCCTCATTTAATTGAAGCAGGATATGTGAAAGAACCGGTGTCTGAATTAGAACTTGTTCATGTAGCAAAAATTGTAAAATTATTCCATGAGCAAATTAGTTATGGTGCGGAAATTGTTGATTTAGTGAAATTTTTCTTCGAAGATGAATTACATTTATCAGATGAAGCAAAAGAAGTGTTAGAAGCAGAAACAGCCAAAACAGTTATCGAAGCGTTCAAAGAACGATTGGAAGTATTGGTGCCATTCCATGAAGCAGAAATTTCTGCAGCAATTAAGAGTGTGCAAAAAGAAACAGGCATTAAAGGTAAAAACTTATTTATGCCAATTCGTGTGTCTGTCAGTGGACAAACACATGGTCCAGAGTTAGGAAAAGCTATTGAAGCATTAGGTAAAGAAAAATGTTTGGAGCATATCAATAGTATTTTATAGTATTTTATCGTGTTGGAATTTTTATTCCAACACGATTTATTCATAAGGAGAGGGAAATGTTAAGAAGATTTTACCGTTATTATAGACCTTATAAAAAATTATTTTTTTTAGATTTTGGGTGTGCTGTTTTGGCAGCTGTTTTAGAATTGTTATTTCCTATTGTTGTGAAGTATGTTATTGATACGATTGTACCTCAAAATCATTTTTCAACTGTTTTATTTGTATCAATCGGATTATTAGGTTTTTATTTGTTGAATACTTATTTAAAATATATTGTGGTTTATTTTGGTCATTTGCTTGGTGTGTATATTGAAAACGATATGCGCTATGAATTATTTGAACATATTGAGAAACAATCTTTTCGTTATTTTGATGAAACGAAAACAGGTACATTGATGAGTCGATTGACAAGTGATTTATTTGAAATTAGTGAATTGGCACATCATGGTCCAGAAGATTTATTTGTGACGTGCATGACTTTTGTTGGTGGTTTTGTGTTGATGTATCAAATTCATCCGACTTTAGCGATTTTAACGAGTATTTTAGTGCCTTTAATGGCTGTTGCGGTAGCTATTTTTAGTCGTAAAATGAAAAAAATCAATACACGTATTTATGAAAATTTGGCAGAGTTTAATGTTGGGTTAGAAAATACAATTAGCGGTATTCGTGTTGTTAAGGCATTTTCAAATGAAGCGTATGAAAAAGAAAAATTTAAAAGATTGATTATCATTTATAAAAAAGCAAAAAGACAGTTTTATAAAACAATGGGAAATGTGTCGTCGTTTAATTATTTGCTCATTCGTTTAGTGAATTTGTTTGCATTGCTTTTTGGGGCGTATTTTACAATTCATGATAACTTATCGCCGGGTGTTTTTACAGGTTTTATTTTATTGACAAATGTTTTTGTTAGGCCGATTGAGCTTATCAATATTATGATTGAAATGTATCCTAAGGGATTAGCAGGATTTCAACGATTTACCGAAGAACTTGCTAGAGAACCTGAAATTGTTGATAGTCCAAATGCGATTGATATTGAAACATTAAAAGGCGATATTGTCTATGATCATGTTTCTTTTCAATATAATGATGAGAATGTTGTGTTAAAGGACATTCATTTATCTATTCGTGAAGGAGAAAAAGTGGCTCTTGTTGGACCGAGTGGTGTAGGAAAATCAACGTTGTGTCATTTATTACCACGGTTTTATGAGGCAAGTAGTGGGGATATTCTTGTTAATGGAATCTCTATTAAGGATATGACACAACATTCGTTAAGAAAACGCATTGGCATTGTACAACAGGATATTTTTCTGTTTGGTGGCACGATTAAAGAAAATATTTTATATGGTAAATTAGATGCTACTGATGAAGAAGTGTGGGAGGCAGTGAAACGAGCACATTTATTAGATGTGATTGAAAAAATGCCAAATGGTATTGATACCGAAATTGGTGAAAGAGGCGTTCGCTTATCTGGTGGGCAGAAACAACGTTTATCTATTGCCCGTATTTTTTTAAAAAATCCAGATGTGCTTATTTTAGACGAGGCGACAAGTGCTTTGGATAGTCATACGGAAAAAGTTATTCAAGAATCTTTTGATGAATTAGCACAAGGAAGAACAACATTGATTATTGCGCATAGATTAGCAACGATTCAACATGCGGATAGAATTATCTTTATGACTGAAAATGGTATTCAAGAACAGGGTAGCCATGAGGAATTGATGCATCAAAAAGGGTTGTATTATCAGTTATATCAAACGCAGTTTAGATAGTTATCCACAGAAAATGTGGATAAAAATGTGAATATGTGGATAAGTTAGGTGGATAACTATGGGAAAAGTATACAGAGAATCTTTTGAAATAAAAAATTATGAAGTAGATAGATATGGAAAATTAAGTATTTCTATGCTTATTCGACTTCTTTTACATGTGTCGGGGAAACAAACAAATCTGTTATATGATAATCAAAATGTTTTAAAAGAAAAACATTTATCGTGGTTTATTTTACAACATGATTTATCTATTAAACGATTGCCCAACGCACACGATGTGATAGATATTGAAACGGAGCCAGTCGGATATAATCAATTTTTTACGTATAGAACGTTTAAAGTATACCATGAAGGTGAATTGATTATTCAGACGATGATACGTTTTGCCATGGTGGATTTGTTACAAAGAAAAATGGTGCGTATTGTTGAGGAGTTATTGGAACCTTATGGTTCGGAAAAAACAGAGAAAAATATTCAAATGACAAAATTAACATTTAAATCACTTTCTGAGCCTTATACGGTAACGCCGTGTTTCCCACGGTATGTAGATATTGATGAAAATCAGCATATTAACAATGCTGTATATATGGATTTTGTGATGACATCTATTCAACCGGAGTTTTTAATGCATCATCAGCCAAAACAGATTAGTATTGTCTATGATAAAGAAATGACAGAAACAGATGTGCATGTATGTTACACACAAATAGACGGTGATGTGACACGTCATTGTATTGGTGATATTTGCCGTTTGCAAATGATGTGGGAGAAAATAAAATTATAATTTTTTACAATGATATTGGTGGTGAATGGCGTTAGACATTCACCACCTTTTTAATATAGTGTTGTATTTTTATTTGTTTACATAAAAATAATTATTTATCAACCTTCAGATGTTTTATTTTAAATCCGGTTTTTTTATTTGGAGATATAAAAATTGTTTGTTTTTTAGTTGTAAATATTCTTGAAAATCATTTTTTAAATCAGTATAATATAAAATATCCGAACATTAAAAAATGATGTGTTAGGTAAAATATTGTTGGAGGGGTATTATGAGTGTAAAAAAAATGGATGAAAGGCTTATTTGTCTGTGGAATTGTTTGTGGTTTATCAACAACAGCGTATGCGGCAGAGGTGCCTATTCAATTATTAGGTGTCAATGATTTTCACGGAGCGTTAACATTGGGCGGTACAGCCTATATGCCTGAGGGGAAAATATCAAATACGGGTGGTGCAGCAAAATTAGCAACAGCATTGGATAATGCGAGAGATTCATTTTTAGCGAATGCACAAAATGGGCAAAGTATTCGTGTGCAAGCTGGTGATATGGTTGGTGCTAGTCCTGCTAATTCTGCTTTGTTACAAGATGAACCAACTGTTCGTATTTTTAATCGTATGAAATTTGAATTTGGAACACTTGGTAATCATGAGTTTGATGAAGGTTTAGAAGAGTTTAATCGCATTTTAACCGGTCAAGCACCTGAGCCAAATAAATTTTATTCGATTGTGGATAATTATCCGCATGAGGCATCTAATATGACATTAGTCATTGGGAATGTGGTTGATAAAAGTGGAGCTATTCCATTTAACTGGAAACCTTATGCGATTAAAGAAATAGAAGTTAACAATGAAAAAGTAAAAATTGGATTTATTGGTGTTGTCACAACAGAAATTCCAAATTTAGTTTTGAAAAAGAATTATGAAAATTATACGTATTTAGATGAAGCTGAAACGATTGTAAAATATGCAAGAGAGCTTCGTGAAAATGGTGTCAATGCGATTGTTGTATTAGCGCATGTTCCTTCTACAAGTAAAGATGATGTGGCTCAGTTTTGGGCAGCAGATATGATTAAAAAAGTGAATGCACTAGATCCGGATAATAGTGTCGATGTTGTGTTTGCTGGACATAATCATGTGTATACAAGTGGTGTAGCTGAACATACACGTATTGTACAGGCTTTATCTCAAGGTAAAGCATACGCAGATGTTCAAGGTGTATATGACACAACAACAGGTGACTTTAAATCTGTTCCAACAGGAAAAGTGACGGCTGTAACGAGTGATTTACCAGAAAATAATGAAGTTAAAGCTCTTGTTGATGAAGCAACAGCATTAGCTAAGCAAGTAACAGATTCTAAAATTGGTACGGCAGAAACAAATCAGTCGATTACTAAAGATTTATCATCTACAAAAGAATCAGCTGTGGGTAATCTTGTGACTGATGCACAAAGAGCGATTGCTAAATTATCTGGCTATGATGTTGATTTTGCGATGACAAATAATGGTGGTATTCGTGCAGATTTGGCTGTACAAGAAGACGGTAGTATTACGTGGGGTGCTGCTCAAGCCGTACAACCATTTGGTAATATTTTGCAAGTGGTGTCTTTAACGGGTCAACAAATTGTTGATGCATTAAATCAACAATATGATGAAGAAGAACGCTATTTCTTACAAGTTTCTGGTTTGAGATATGAGTATACGGATGCGGATGATAATGCAGAGGGTATCAAGTATAAAGTACATAAAGTTTATACAGAAGATGGGCAACCATTAGATTTAACAAAAACATATAAAGTTGTCATAAATGACTTTTTATATGGTGGTGGAGATGGATTTAGTGTTTTCCCTAAAGCAACATTATTAGGTGCTATTGATCCAGATACAGAAGTTTTTGTTCAATATATTAAAAACTTAGAAGCTAAAGGTGAAAAAGTATCTTCATCCGCTGAAGGTAGAAAAGTTTACAAATCAAAAGAAGATATAGAAAAAGCACGTGTACATGAAACGGGAGCACCAGCTTTTGCCGAAGAAAAACCAATTTTCCGTTTTCCTTTTATAAGAGTACCGTCTACGACTACAACAGTAGCTGTTTCAGAAAAATCAGATGCTAAAACAAAAGAAGCATTATTACCAAAAACAGGTGAACATCAGTCGTTTGTTATTTTATTTGTGGGTACTATTTTTATGGGAGCAAGTTTAAGAATACTCCAATTGTAAAGTAAAGTGCAAAAAAACAGATAATTACTTTCTCTTTTGCGGGGTTAATAACCAAACAATAAAAACAAAGGTTTTCTAGTCAAGGCGAAAAACAAAGTGTGCCTTGACGGGAAAC
>NZ_WNJX01000023.1:0-28587 GCF_010892375.1 Granulicatella sp. zg-84
ACAACCGTTACTCCTAACGAAGTAACGGCTGTTGAACAATGGATGAATCGTTATCCACGTAAATTATTTAACTATGTATGTCCTTATGATTTGCCTGAGGTGGCTAACTTACTATTGTAATTTGTGTAATTCCACAATTTATAGCGGAATGGTGCTCCTACACCTGTTTTCAATCCATCTCTTGTCCAGTTATTTACCGTTTCACGTGCAATATATTTGCGAGCTAACACTTCATATCGACCCGTATATTCATAATAAGCGGACGCTGCTGCAAATGTTTCATTCACATCGCCGTCTTGGTCAATATCTCGCTCATCTTTATAAGGCATTGAGAAATAACCACTCATGTGGTTTTTATCTTTAGTTGTGACAATAGAACCATCTATACTTGCTAAGACATAGTTTGTATTATGCCCTGGAACAGAATTTGCATTGACAGTCGTCACAATTTGAATGGCATCTGAATTATCCATATAGCGATTTAATTGGTTCACACTAATACGATCCCATTTAATAATAACAGCATTCAAACCGGATTCTCGATAATTCGGCACGTACGTTACCGTTGGTCGAGGTGCTCCCCAACCACCATTTAAAGTAGTTGATTTATAGGTTACTCCTTCAGGTAGTAGGTCGATAAATTCAACATTCGTTAAGGTTGCTCTATCTTCCATACCTTTAATCGTACCGTCCCAAGTACCTTTCAATGTCCAAATCGCAAACTCATTATCTGAACGAATCTTCTCATCTCTTCTAGGCGTAAACCAGCCTGTACCTAATTTTTCAGACAGTTCTTTTTCAATACCGACATCAACCTTTTGCCCAACCAATTTAAATTTGGCCGTATCTTTTCCAGTAAACGAGTAAGAACTTCCATTCGTACGTGTATACGTTGCGGTATAACCACCACTATTAACGTACTCATTTTCTAAATCGACAGCACTTACTACCGGCGCTTCTCTAAAAGCTGTCTTAATGGTAAAACTAACAACTTTTTGATGTGGTAATGTATAACCATTCGGGAAATCAAAATATAATTGTTTAATATTTCTAGCGATTGTACGGTCAAAATTCAACGTACGTCCACTCGCAACAGTACCTAAAACACGTTCACTACCATCGGCTAACACTCCACGAACTGTCACATTGGATAAACGTGCGTATTCCACACCATTAAAATAATCTAAAACAATATCGTCTGTTCTAGGCATACTTACGCCCGTGTAATACAAACGACTATCTAAATCATAGTCTTTAAACTCTGTAAAAGTGATCGTTTCTGACGTTGTATTCGCAACAGTTAAACGCCAATTAACACCTTTTGATGTACGTGAAGATACATTTGTCACAGTATGAAGCTGCGTTCCATTATCTCTAGCATCTTCTGGCTCATTTGCAAAATATTTTCTAAATGGTACCCCATTTGTGCTATCCGGTCTAAACCGGTAAGAAACCGTGTTACTTTGCGTCACGTCCGCTTCATTTACCCCTTTATTTTGTGGGTGAAATACCATTGTCGAGTTTGCCATATAAGCGGTATCCACACTTGCTCCTGGGAATGTCAAAATAAGTGACACCGGATTATATCCATTTACATCATTATAATCTTTTCGGTTTAATGTATACGTTGCAGTATTCGTTGCAGCATTATATGTCCAGTTTGGATTTTTAGATGCATCAAATTTAGCAAATGGTGGCAACGGTTGTGTTAACGTAATTGTATTGTATACACGTTGTCCATAATCTGAGTTACTCGGAGTAGCATATTCATCCTTAGAACTTTTTGCAAATGTCTGATAGTCAAAGACAACATCAACAAGTCCTTTCTCATCTAATGTTTGAGTATCGTTCTTTACAAGCCCACCAATTTGATTTTGTCCTCCACGAACAGTCATCGTATACGTTGCTTCTCCCGCCTTCGCTAAAAACGTAACTGTTTCTGCTGTTTTTACAACTGTTCCGTCAGCTTTTTTCAAAGTTGTGGTTATTGGTAAAATTGTTTTGTCAGGCGTTACATACGTTTTAAACTTCGTAAAAATCGGAATTTGTACTTCTCTAGCATCATCAGATGCTTTTAACGGAATACGCCATGTCGTTGCATTGACTTTTGTTGCTCGCCCAAAGACTTCTGAATCCAATGAAACATTCGGCTCTAAACTCTCCACAAACGAAGCGACATCAGACGGGACGGCTAATTCAATATAAGCTCCTGCATATTCTGATTCAGGCAAATTCGCTTTTAACGTTAAAACAGACTGCATAATCTCTCCCGTTAAAAACTCCCTTGTATCCGTTCTCGTAGATGGTACTTGCGTTTGAGTTAAAGTAATCCCCTCATCAGCAGCTCGAAGTACTTGCGTGGGCAAAAGTCCAATAACAAGAACGACCACCATTAAAAGCGATAATAAACGCTGTAATTTTTTCATTTCTTTTCTCCCTTCGTATCCATTTAGTCAAAATGGTATCTATGAGTACAGCACAAAATATTGTGTATATATAATTTATATATTATGTGTTGTACTCAACCTACCCCATTCGTTGTCTTTTTATCTTATCACATTATCTGTCATTTATGTACCCCTCTTCACAAAATATAAAATGATAAATTATATAATTAAGTTATCTCATAGTACAAAAAAGCATCTCATATATATACTTCATGTTTTTTATAATTTCAAATTCTATCCCATCTCCAAAAATCTTCGAGTATTATTCTAAAATAAAAAGCATTTGTAAATCCGTTACTTATAAAAAAATCCTGTTTACACCTCTAGAAAATTCCACACCCCTTTTTATTTTTTGACACCCTTAGAAATTAAGAGCAAAATAAAAAAGCCTTCAATTCATTTAAAGGCTCTATGTCAAATAGGGTTGATGTCTTATGCCATCAACCCTAAAAATTATACAGCTATTTTAAATTGAGGACTACTAACAACATCTATATTTCAAGCTATTTTCTATTTAGTTTTGTATCAAAATCGATATCTTCTTCTCAATATAGATAACATCAATTTTACCTTTATGGGTTTTTTCAAGAAGTTTTAGAGAATGTAAATTATCTCCCTCTAATAAAAAATTATATCCGTCATTTTCATCAGCTATGATTTTCTTACCTTCATCTTCACAAAATACAGGTATATTATGTTCTAACATTTCATCAACTTTTTCAGTATGTTTTTCCCATACTAGTCCATATTTTTTCTCGTTGAGTACTGTTTCAATTTCTCCCAAAGCTCTTAGACTATCATCATCTTGATGTTCTTGTTTTAGTTTATTTAAAAACTCTAGCATTTTCTGCCTTTTTTGCTGTGATATATTTGCCATATTTTACCTCACTCTTCTTAAAAGACTTTCTATCAAGTCCTTATCTTCTATCTTCGTCATTCCAAAACTCTTTTTACCTGCATCCTTTATCGAAGCTCCTATATGATAAACTTCAGCATTGTCTAATATCAAAAATCTATCGTGAAAATCTGTATTTATTTTTATAGTTAGTGTTGGATATTGTGCGTTAAATTTATTAATATCTTTTGTTGTTAAATCACCTTTTCCAGAAGTATAAACTTGAATATTTACTCCGTTATTTTTCTTACATAGAATGTTCAAAGTATTAATATCTACATAGTTATCAATTAATATAATTTTCTTATTTGCTTTTTGTATAATTTTCACAAAAAAACGAAATGCATCGTATATTTGACCATTGAAAAATATTTTTTGTTTCGCTTCTGTGTTAGTTGCAATATAATTAAATACTTTTTCTAATTTTTTATCTATTTTCAGTTGCTTTAGTTCTACTCGATCTAGTCTTGCAAACATTTCTTGATTGGATAGTAAAAATTTTCTCATCTCCACAAAACTATTCATAATTTTTATGCTCACTTCAACGGCTATATCACTTTTTAACACAGTTGAAAGCATGGGAATACCTTGTTCTGTGAATACATATGGTAAATATCGTCTACCACCATGCTTATTAGAACTTGAGGTGGCAAATTGTGACCTCAAGTTTTTAAATTCTTCTTCAGTTAATTGGAAACGAAATGATTCAGGAAATCTATTCAAATTTCTTTTCACTGCTTAATTAAATACTTTCGTTTCAACATTATATAAAGCAGCTAAATCACTATCCACCATCACTTGTTTTCCTCTAAATGTATAAATCATATTTCTAATGTCATCAACATCAGAAACGATTATGTTTGAATTATGTTCCATAAAAACCTCCTATTATCCAAAGTAAAATCTATTTAACTATATTAACCATATCCCCAAAATCTACATCTCATTCTTTACCAATTTTATAAAGAACTTCCATACCTACGAGTTCTCCTCGCCCCATTTTTCCAGCTGTAGCTGGTGCAATTCCAACTTTCTCTTTTAACTCTTTTTTATTCATTCCTTTATCTATGAATGTTTTCCACAAGCCATTGTAGCTTACCTTCATATTATTCTCAAAATTCAAATATCTGAATTGATTTAGTTATATTTTATCATATTTGTATCATTTTTCATCTCAAACATAAAAGATATCGAATTCGATTCCTTATAACTCTATATCCATATTTTTTGTGTTAGTGGAGAGGATTTGAGTTTTTAAAGAAAAATAATACGTTATAACATTAAGCTATGAAGATAAAACCATAGCTTTTCATATACTAAAAATAACCTAGCGATTACTCACTAGGTTATTCAATAATTTAATTTGCAAGCCCCCTACTCACAAAACGTCTATTCATAAGACTTTAGAGCCTATTTTTAATCACTCCCACTCAATCGTTGCAGGCGGTTTACTCGTAATATCATACACCACTCGGTTGACGTGTGCTACTTCATTGACAATTCTAGCACTAATCGTTTGTAGCACGTCCCATGGCAAGCGAGCGAAGTCGCTTGTCATGCCGTCAATACTTGTGACAGCACGGATACCGATTGTGTAGTCGTAAGTACGACCGTCACCCATAACACCGACACTACGAATACCTGGTAAGACTGTGAAATATTGCCATACGTCACGTTCTAAGCCGGCTTTTGCGATTTCTTCACGTAAAATAGCATCACTTTCACGCACAATGTCTAGTTTTTCTTCTGTAATCTCACCAAGGACACGGATACCTAAACCTGGTCCAGGGAATGGTTGACGCCACACTAAACTATCTGGCATGCCTAGAGCTGTTCCTAAGGCACGTACTTCATCTTTGAACAATGTGTTTAATGGTTCAATCAATTCAAATTGCATATCTTCTGGTAATCCACCTACATTGTGGTGTGATTTAATCGTTTGTGCCGTGTCTGTTCCAGATTCGATAATATCTGTGTATAGCGTTCCTTGTGCTAAGAAGTCTACACCTTGTAATTTTGATGCTTCATCATCAAACACGTATACAAATTCATTTCCGATAATTTTACGTTTTTGTTCAGGGTCGCTAACGCCTTGTAATTTTGATAAGAAGCGGTCTTTTGCGTCTACACGAATAATGTTTAAGCCAAATTTACCTCCAAGGCTTTCCATGACTTGATCACCCTCGCCTTTACGTAATAAGCCATGATCGACAAAAATACATGTTAATTGATTTCCAATAGCTTTTTGTAATAACACACCCACGACACTTGAATCCACCCCACCGGATAATCCAAGCAATACTTTTTTATCGCCAACACGTTCACGAATTTTGGCAATTTCTAAATCAATGAAGTTTTCCATTGACCAGTCGCCTGTTGCACCACACACATGGAACACAAAGTTTTTCAACATCTCATTGCCGTGTACACTATGGCGTACTTCTGGGTGGAATTGCACCCCAAAAATACGACGTTCTTTGTTTTCAAACGCTGCAAATGGGCAGTTTGGGTTACTTGCCGTCACAGTAAAACCGGCTGGAATTTCTGTAATACGATCGCCATGGCTCATCAAGACTTCTTCATTTTCAGATAAACCTTGGAATAGTCCTGTTTCTGTTTGGAATACATCAATCTGAGCTGTCCCATATTCACGATGTGTCGTTGCAGGCTCTACTTTACCACCTAGTAAATGTGTTGTTAGTTGCATACCATAACACACACCCAAAATAGGTAATCCTAAATCAAAAATCTTTTTATCTACTGTAAATGCATCTTTTTCGTACACACTATTTGGTCCACCAGAAAAAATAATGCCTTTTACATTTCCTTTTGACATAATCTCCTCTGCCGTTAGTTTATGTGACACTAACTCTGAAAATACACCAAACTCACGGATACGTCGTGTAATTAACTGATTATATTGTGAACCAAAATCTAATACAATAATTTTTTCTAATTCGTTTAACGCCTTCATAACACCCTCCTCATCACTATATGCCTCATTATATCACGGTCTAATAATTCTTCAACAACACATAATCAATTAAATGATTTTCTGTTTTATGGAGCACCAAATCCGCTCTTGTTTTCGTCGGTAAAATAAACTCTACTAAATTTTTCAAATTCGTATTTTTCCAAACTTCCTTTGCCATAGCAATCGCGTCCTCTCGTTTTCCAATGGCATATTTATAATAATAATTACTCGGATTATTTTTTGCCAAATCCATTAACATTTCAAATCTCTGCAAGTACCACTTCTCTATATTCACAGGCTCAGCATCCACATAAATCGCCCAATCAAAAAAATCACTCACATAAATATCCCGATTAGGAGGCAGTTGCAACACATTGATTCCCTCAACAATCAACACATCAGGCTGCTGCACCGTTTGATACGTATCGGGAATAATATCATAAATTTCATGCGAATAAACAGGCGCCAGTACCGGCTCATCACTCGTTTTAACAGCCATTAAAAACGATACAAGACGCTCCATATCATAACTTTCTGGGAACCCCTTTTTGTCTAAAATGCCCCTTTCTTTTAAAGTAGCTGTCGTTAATAAAAAGCCGTCAGTAGTCATTAACTCTATCTGTTTCTTCGGATAAAGTTGCTGTAACATGGTCTGGAGTAGTCTAGCTGTCGTACTCTTTCCTACCGATACACTCCCAGAAATGCCAATAATAAATGGTACTTTCCGTTTCGATTGATGTAAAAAATCTTGTAAACTCGATTGCTTTTCAATATGATGTTTCAAATACAAATCAAACAAACGCACCATAGGCATATAAATATCCGTCACATCATCTAAAGATACTCTGTCATTTAACGACGTCAATTTTTTTAACGTATCCTCTGTTAAATGAATGTCATACGCCACTCCAAATGTTTTCCACGCCTCACGTGAAAATTGACTATAATGTTCCATACCAACTCTTTACCTCTTCATCAAAATCGTTCTATATTACTATACCACAATTCAGAAAACTTATAAATTTTTTTAAAACCTTAGAAAAATACAGACATTTCATGTAAAATACATATAGACAAGAAAAGGAGAACATTATGATTGGGATTGCCCGTGCACACACAAATATTGCCTTAATAAAATATTGGGGAAAACGTGATAAAAAGCTCTTTTTACCAATGAATAGCAGTTTATCATTAACACTGGATGCCTTTTACACGGATACAAAAGTAACCTTTGATCAAACGCTGACAAAAGATACTTTTTTCTTAAACAATAAAGAAGAAACAACCGAAAAAATCACACCATTTTTAGATTTATTTCGAGAAAAAATGTCCTCACCTCGCTTTGCCAAAGTAGAAAGTTTAAACTTTGTCCCTACCGCAGCTGGTTTAGCTAGTTCAGCTTCTGCTTTTGCTGCTCTAGCCGGAGCCATAAATCAAGCAAGTGGCTTACATTTAGATACACAAACACTCTCAACATTCGCTCGACGTGGCAGTGGTAGCGCAACACGCAGTCTGTACGGTGGCTTTGTTGAATGGAACAAAGGGACAGACTCTCACAATTCTATGGCAATCCCAATAGACGATGCTAGCTGGGATATTGCTATGATTATCATTGTCGTTAACCAAGCGAAAAAGACGATTTCAAGTCGTGACGGTATGGCATTAACTGTTCAAACTTCCCCTTTTTATCAAGCATGGGTAGAAAGTGCAGAAAAAGACTTACAAAATATCAAACAAGCGATTGCCAATAAAGATTTTATTACTTTAGGAGAAATCACTGAATTTAATGGTATGAAAATGCACGGTACCATGCTTGGTAGTAATCCTCCATTTTGTTATTTTGAACCAGAAACGATTATTGCTCAACAAGCCATTCGACAATTAAGAGCAGAAGGGATTCCTGCCTATATGACAATGGATGCTGGCCCAAATGTTAAAGTATTATGCCAAACATCAACTATTCCAACCATTTTATCTCATTTAGAAACGCTGTTTTCTAAAGATAAACTCATCATCTCTAAAGTTGGAAAAGCCATGCATTACTTAACACAAGACGACTGGGAACAATCTCTACAATCATTCGAGGACACATTATGATAACCGTAAACGTACCTGGAAAATTATTTATTGTGGGAGAATATGCCGTGACATCACCTCATCAGCCTGCCATTATCGCACCTGTCGAGCGTTTTTTGACGGCACGTATTGACGACTATCACGACAATATTATTTTTTCAGAACAACATAAACACACACTCGTTCACTTCACAAGGGAGAAGGAACAGATTTCAGCAACACCAAATCTATATCCGCTCATAACAACAGCCATTCACATAACAGAAAGTTATTTAACGATTACACCAAAGCCGTTCCGTTTAGATATTTCATCGGATTTAGATGCACCAGATGGAACAAAATATGGTTTAGGTTCTAGTGGTGCCGTTACCGTCGCAACCATTAAAGCCGTGGGCGCTTTCTACGGAAAAACACTAGACAATCTTACCGTCTATAAATTGGCTGTCTTAACACATCTATCTTTAAATAGCGTCGGTTCTTTTGGTGACATTGCCACTATTGCATTCGGCAAGCTAATCGCCTATACGATGTGTGATATTGACTGGTTAAAGCACCAACAACACACATGCTCCATTCAAGAAATTATTCATCAAAAATGGAAAGACTTATCTATTGAATGCCTTACTTTACCTAAAAACCTTTCTTTTTTAATCGGTTGGACTGGTACTCCTGCTAGTACCGAATTACTCGTTAAAGAAATGAAAAAACAAAAAGAAAGTGCACTTTATCAAACATTTCTAATGGATAATAAAGACTGTACAAATCAATGCATTCAAGCCATTAAAGAACAGAATATTTCCGTTATAAAAGCATGTATACAAAAAAACAGAAATCAACTACAACAATTATCCCGCTACATTGAAACACCAACATTAAAAACTCTTTGTGACATTGCTGAACGCTATGGAAGTGTGGCGAAAACATCGGGTGCCGGTGGGGGAGATTGTGGCATTTGTTTAGTTGAAAATGTACAGCAGAAAGAAAACATTATAAGCGCTTGGAATCAAGCAGCTATCTTACATTTAGGAGAAATTGGAGGCAATTATGACACAGCAAGTCAATCGAAAAGATGAGCATATCCAGCATGCTCTTGAACAATTTGTTCAGGAATCGACACCCGAGTTTGCACAAACACAATTTGTCCATCACTCATTCCCTGAAATAGCGTATGAGGATGTTAATATTCATACAAACTTGGATACTTTATTATTATCTGCTCCATTTTTCATCAATGCGATGACTGGGGGTAGTCAAAAAGCCTATGACATCAACCGCCAATTAGCTTTTATTGCCAAGGAAACCGACATACCTCTAGCAACTGGGAGTGTAAGCGTTGCTTTAAAAGAACCTGACACGGCAGAAAGTTTTCGTGTTGTCAGACAAATCAATCCAAATGGCTTAATCTTTGCAAATTTAGGTGCACATCACTCCGTGGAAAACGCTAAAAGAGCGGTCGACTTACTCGAAGCGGATGCCCTACAAATTCATGTGAATACCCCACAAGAAATGGTTATGCCCGAAGGAGAACGAGATTTTACAGGTTGGCTGCATCACATCGAACAAATTGTCGCCGAATTAAACATACCCATTATCGTCAAAGAAGTTGGATTCGGCATGTCAAAAGAAACAGTAACCCAATTAACAAATATTGGCGTGCGTATCATTGATATTTCTGGTAAGGGTGGAACAAATTTTGTCGACATTGAAAACAATCGCCGTATAACATCGTCATATAACATGCTCTCGGCATGGGGACAATCAACGCTCATTTCCTTATTAGAAGCCCAAAGCGTCCCCCATCCTACATTGATTGCATCTGGTGGAATCAAAAATGCACTAGACATAACTAAATGCATTGCTTTGGGCGCGAATGCCGTTGGGTTATCTGGACAAATACTCTATTTGCTAGAACGTCATGGTATGGAGCAAACAATAAACTACATTCGCCAAACAAAAGAACACATACGCACCATTATGACCTTACTTGGTGCAAAAAATATCTCTGAGTTACAACAAAAAGCTGTTGTTGTAGCACCGACTATCCAAAACTGGTGCCATGCTCGCCATATAGACTGGCAATATTTTGCAAATCGTAATTAACAAAAACAGTGAACGGACGTTTGGGAGCGTCCGTTCACTGTTTTTGATATTGTTTTTTAAATAAATACTGACTTATACCAAATAATAAAAGTATACCTAAAACTATCTAGGTACACTTTCTCACATATTCTATTAAACATTGGCTCCATCCAATTTTTATCGCTTTACACTTTAGCTTTTTGTTGTTGATACCACTTTTTCACAAAAATAATCACATTAACAAAAACTAATACTGTCACAAAAATCAGTGTAATGGTTGCACCTGGAGGGGTACTGTATTCATAAGAAGCATATAACCCACCTACCATACCTAAAAAACCAATACACATTGCCCATAAAATGACACTTGTAAAACTATTTGAGAAACGCATGCTAATTGCTGTAGGTAAAATTAAAATGGAGGCAACAAGTAGAGCGCCTGCAATCGGCATCATTACACTAATGGTCACACCCGTGACAATATTGATTAACAATGACATCAATCGAACAGGTAATCCGGCTGTAAAAGCTGTGTCTTCATCAAACAATAGTACATATAAAGGTTTTCTAAACAGAATATACAATCCACCAATAAAAATGACTAAACCAATTAAAATAGACACCTGTTCACTAGATACGGTAACCAATGAACCAAATAAATATTGTTCAACTTTAATACCCGCTGCATTTTTTCTAAGGGACATCAAAATCAATGCAACTGCTAATCCCGTAGACATCAAAATGGCAACCGATATTTCAGAGTAGCTTTTATAGACACGACTTAAATACTCCATAATCAATGCAGCAATCATCACAACAACAATCGTTGTCACTGTTGGTGAAACACCAATCAACAATCCTAAAGCAACCCCTGATAAAGAAACATGCGATAATGTGTCTGCCAATAAAGACTGTTTACGCAAAATTAATAATAAACCTAAAATAGGAGCAATACACGCAATACAAATCGCTGCTAAGAACGCTCTTTGCATGAAATCATACTGAAACATCTCCATGGTGAATGCTCCTTTCTCACTAAATGTACATGTTTGTCAATATAATCATCTAATATATCGTCCTCATGGGTTACCATTAAAACAGCTTTATGGTGGTGTTGGCAACTATGTTTTAACAAATCATAAAACTGTTTCCGTGATTGAATATCCATACCAGTTGTTGGTTCATCTAAAATCAATAAATCTGGATCTGTAGCAAATAAACGCGCTAAAAAAATTCTTTGTTTTTGCCCACCAGATAAATCCCCAATACGTTTATACTTCAAGTCCCACATACCAACCGATTTTAATGATTTTTCAATATGCTCTTTATCATGTGCATCTAAACGTTTGAACCATTTTCCATTTGCATATCGTCCTGATGCAACTAAATCATACACACGACTAGGAAACCCCACATTGAATGAAGCAATTTGTTGTGGAGCATATCCAATTAACATTTTTTGTCCAAATTGATTCACTGGACTAATATGTGCTGAACCTTCTTGAGGTTTTAATAAACCTAAAATCAACTTTAATAACGTCGACTTAGCTGCACCATTTTCTCCAGTTAAAATGGCAAACTCTCCAGCTTCTAATTGAAAGGATATATTATCTAAAACTCTTTCAGCATCATAGGAAAAAGATAACTGATGAACGTCAATATACGCCATTTTCTCACTCCTTTTTCAGTAGAAAAAGCACCAACTTGTGTCAGTGCTATTCTTTATTATATACTAATTCGATCTTGTTTTTCTACTTAATTGATTTTTGTAATGATACTAAGTTTTCTTCTAAAATTTGTAAGAAATCTTTACCTTCTACTTTTGATTCCATTGTATACAATGTTTCAATACTTGCACCTGTTTCTTTTGCAACAGCGTTTGCTGTAGCTTGAGAACTACCTGGATCAACATAAATTGTTGTTAATTTATGCTCTTTCATTTCTTCAACAACTTCTGCAATATCTTGTGCTGTTGGCTCTTTTGCTTGTAAACCAGAAATGGCTTCTTGTTCTAAGTCATAACGATGTGCAATGTATCCAAATGCAGCATGTTGTGTAACAAATGCTTTGTTTGTAGCATTTTTAAAAGCAGCATCATATTTTTTAGCTAAAACATCTAATTTTTCAAGTAACATATCACGATTTTTTTCATAATCTGCTTTATGAGCAGTATCCGCTGCAATTAAACCTTCTGCAATAGTTTTTACTTGTGCTTTTGCTGTTTCTGGATCTAACCAAATATGTGGATCCAACGCATCCTCATCTTCATCATGGTCATCTTTATGATCTCCATCATGATCATGATGATGTCCTTTTCCTTTTATAAAGGAAACATCTTTACCAGATTCAATAAATGCCACTTTTGATTCTTTACCTAAACCATCTTGTACACTTTTCACCCATGTTTCCATGTTGTTACTACTATATACAAATACTTTAGCTTTATCAATTAGTGCAATATCTTTTGCACTTGGCTCAAAATCATGTGGCTCTACCGCTCCCTCAATCAACATGCTGACGTTAGCATGTTCACCTGCAATCGCTTGTGTCATATAATACACAGGATAAAAACTTGTCACAACAGACAATTTTTCCATTTTTGGTGCTTCAGTCATTTCTTGTTTCTTACTTGGTGCTTGACATGCAGCCAATACAAGTACCAAAATAAAGAAACTTAATTTTTTTAAATGTTTCATAATATCTCCTTTTTATCGAAATAGTAATACTTACGATTTATATTTTAACATATTTTACTAAAAAATTCAAGTTTTTTATACACTGTAGTATTTGTATTCATAATTCTTTTTTGATATACTTTTTTTATCGTACATAAAAGGAGATTGATTATGTCAACAAAACAAAGTCATATCAAACAATTAACACTATTTTCTTTATTTACAGCTATTTTAATCATGCAAACATTCATTCCCGTTTTAGGATATATTCATCTAGGCTTTGTCGACTTTACTATCGTTCATATTACTGTTATTTTAGCTGCCTGTCTTTTAGGTTCAAAATTAGGAACAGGGATTGGCTTAACATGGGGATTGCTTTCAATGATAAAAGCCTACACAACAGCAGGTATTTTAAATCCCCTATTTTATAATCCTCTTATCTCCGTCCTACCTAGAATGCTTGTAGGTTTATTGGCAGGAGTTCTTTTTCAATTATTAAGTAAAAAAATTAGCTTAACCATGTCTGCGGTCATTGCCTCATTCATTGGGACCATCACAAATACAGGACTTGTCCTAGGTGGATTTTATGTCTTTGGCTATCAATTTATCGCCAACACACTCCCAAATCCATCTCAATCAGGAGATGTTGTTCTCGGATTTATTTTGACACTTATTTCTACAAATACATTATTTGAATTATTATCAGCAATTATTGTAACACCCGCATTAGTCAAACCTTTATCATCCCTATTCAAAAAATAATGAAAAACTCAATTTTCCAAACAAACACAAATAAGCCGACATCAACATGTCGGCTTATTTGGTGTTGGTGGCTCCCTTTGGGAAGCCACCAACACTCATTGTCATATATTGTCATAACGATATTATTTTAAAAAGTCTAATATATGTTGCCATGTATGCCAATTAAAGACATCAAAGGCATTGCCATCGCCTAAAATAGAATAGCCAATCATCAGCCCTATCACAAGAAACACGCCTACTAAGACAAGCATAAAAATACAATAAAATAAAATACGCAACATATCGTTTTCTAAAAATACTAATTGTGTTGCAGATACTGTTTTTAACGATTTTTTATTGTCTTTGCTCACTATGATTCACTCCTTATGATATAAATAATTGATGTATCTCGTCCATGCTCAATACATTTGGTACTCGTACAATATCGGCACCTAATGCTTTTAACTTTTCATGGAATTTATAATAACCTCTATCTAAATAAACCAACTCCACAACTTGTGTAAAGCCTTCTGCACGCAAACCCGCTAACACTAACGCTGCTGCTGCACGCAAATCAGATGCTGCTACTTCTGCTCCTTGCAAGTCATGTGACGGATTCATAAAAACGGTTTGTCCTTCGATTCTAAAATCGGCATTCATACGACGCAATTCTTCAAAGTGCATAAAACGATTTTCAAAAACGGTTTCGGTCATGCTTGTCCCTTTATTAGACAATAACTGCGCAATCGTCATTTGAGCTTGCATATCTGTTGGAAAGCCCGGATGAGGCATTGTTTTTACATCGGTTCCTTTTAATACGTCTGGCCCAATGACACGAATACCATTATCTTGCTCTTTAAAAACAACACCCATTTCTGTTAACTTAGACATCAATGGTTTGTTATGATCGGCAATGGCATCTTCAATAAAAATATCTCCTTTTGTAATGGCTGCCGCCATCATAAAGGTACCTGTTTCAATCCTATCTGGAATCACATAATGTGAAGCACCTTTTAATCGTTCCACCCCAACAATACGAATGGTATCTGTACCTGCACCATATACTTTTACACCCATTTTATTTAAAATATTCGCTAAATCAACAATTTCTGGTTCTCTAGCAACATTTTCAATTACAGTCGTCCCATCTGCTAAAGTTGCTGCCATCATAATATTTTGCGTTGCACCAACACTTGGGAAATCTAAATAAATATGCGCACCTTTTAAAGTTTCAGCGCTTGCTTCAATAAAACCAGCATCTACATTGATTGTGGCACCCAAAGCCTCAAAGCCCTTTAAATGCAAATCAATCGGACGTGTACCAATTGCACAACCTCCCGGTAAGGATACTTTCGCATAGCCTTTACGTGCCAATAACGGCCCCATGACAACAATCGAAGCACGCATTTTACTCACATATTCAAATGGTGCTGTCGTTAACAAGTCCCCCGTTGCATCAATCTCCATCGTATTTGTTTTTTCATCAAACACAAGCGATACATTTAACGCTTTTAAAACATCATTCATTAAATAGACATCAGATAATACAGGAACATTCGCCAAATTTGTCTTTCCTGTTTCTGCTAATAAACTAGAGGCTAAAATAGGCAATACCGCATTTTTAGCACCCTCTACTTTTACTGTTCCGGATAACGATTTACCACCTCGAACAATAATTCTCTCCATAGTAACAACTCCAAATTTTTATTTATCTCTTATCAAATATCCCGTTAAAATAACATGTAACAAGTTCAAGTAAACTCGCACAATCATTATAGCATACTTTACTTAAAAAGGTAGTCTTTCTTACCTGTCACCCTTTTTAAATAAAGGTTGACAAAAAAAGATAAATACGCTACTCTATCCAAAAAGGAGGGCTAATATTGAGTACAAAAAGTTCTGTATTATCCATATTACAGTGCCAGACAGACTATATTTCTGGGACGACATTATCACATCAACTCGATGTGACACGTAATACCATTTGGAAAGCCATTCAAGCATTAAAACAAGAAGGATATATCATTGACACAAATGCCAAAGGTTATAAACTGACTGTCACACCAACACAATTAAACCAAACTTTAATACAAGCAGCATTCCCACAAGGTGATATGTTCACTTACGACAGCATTACATCAACCAATTCTCAAGCAAAGCAATATGCCGATACACTAAAAAAAGACTTTGCTGTATTTATCGCAAACGAACAAACAATGGGAAAAGGCCGATTTGGTAGACCTTTTTACTCCCCTAAACAATCTGGACTATATATGAGTTTACTCTACCCGTCAAAAGATATTCAAACATATTTACATTTAGTCACACCCTTAACAGCCATTGCTGTTTTAAAAGCAATTAAAACTGTTACCGGTATCACTCCCTCTATTAAATGGGTGAACGATTTATTTTACCACCAAAAAAAAATAACGGGGATCCTCACAGAAGCCATAACAAATATTGAAACAGGACAAGTTGAACATATCATTATTGGAATTGGCATCAATCTATATAAACCTACCGATTTACCCAACGAATTAAAACATATTTTTGGATACATTAGTGACACACCCATTAACGTCAATGCGTTAGTCATTGCCATTATAGACAATATACTTACCTTATTGGCACAACTCCCAAATACATCCTTTTTGGAAGACTATAAAAAGCATTGTTTTATTCTAGGAAAAAACATCACCGTATATCCTACACAACAAACACACTATACTGCAAAAGCCATTGACATTGACGACAACGGCCAACTAATTATCCAAACAGACGACACACAACTTCACACATTACAATTCGGCGAAATCTCTATTCGCTTTTAAAGGAGAACACTATGAAACCAAAAGACATCACACTCATCAGCCTATTTGCTGTCTTAACATTCGTCAGCAGTTATTTTATACTACCCATTGGACCCGTTCCAGTTACAACACAAACCTTTTTCATTATCGTCACAGGACTCCTATTAAAACCGTTCTCAGCATGTTTAACACAAATCATCAACATCATGCTTATGTGCGTGTTCAAATCGGCGTTTGCTTCACCCACCTTTGGTTTTCTATTAGGTTTTGTTGTCAGTGCAACCATTTTATCACTTCTGACATACCGTAAGAAAAACATGCTTCTAATGGTTGTCGCAACAATGATTGCATCTATTTGTATCTATCTAGTCGGTATCCCATATTTTGTAGCAACCACACATGGAAAATACACCTTTATAACCGCACTGAGTGTTACATTAACACCTTTTATTATAGGTGACACAATCAAAGCAATAATGGCCATCATTGTTGCCAAAACATTAAGACCTCTTGTCAAAGAGGCTAACTCAAAAAAACAATAAAATAAAAGCCTTTTATATAAACATTTTATCAACATAAAATAAGTAGTGTTCTAACCATGTTAGATATTAGAGTACTATTTTTTTACTACTACAGCTACCCTCTACCAACATAATTTATGCTATACTAATAAAAAAGATAAAAAGATGAAAATAAAGACACAATTATCGACTATATCGAATCGTTTGAACCAACGAAAACACCTTATTTATGGATAAAACAAAATGGCGTTTTTCATATTTTTGATAGTAAAACAAAAACAACACAAGAAACACCTTACAAAAAAACATGGCCTATCACGATTACATCCTCCGATGTAACCATATCCCCATATTCATTCTTTTTAGCAACATCTGATGAAGAACACTATGTATTGGTTAACGCAACTCAATCCTTTACACTGCCAATCAACAAAGACATCTCCATTCAATCACAAATAAAAGCAAGCATTAAAAACGGTGACATAATATTAGAATAACATATGAAAAGAGGTAGAAAATGGACGAGCCATTTTCTACCTCTTTGTCTATCAATACTGATTATGCTTTGTTTGTTGAACCAAAGATATCCATTGTTTCTTTTGTTACTTTCACGATAGCATCAAAACCTGGTTTGATAACTTTACGTGGATCGTATACATCTTTATCTGCATCTAATTTTGCACGAACAGCTGCTGTCCATTGTTGTTGTAATTCTGTGTTAACATTGATTTTAGCATGTCCACGTTCAATCGCTTTTTTGATTTGATATTCTGGAATACCTGAACCACCATGTAATACTAATGGAGCACCAGTTGCATTAGAGATTGCTTCCATTTCATCAAAACCTAAAACTGGTTCACCAGCATACGTACCGTGCACAGAACCTAAAGCTGCTGCTAAAGCATCAATATTTGCTTCAGATACCATACGTTTGCATTCTTCTAAATCAGCATATTTAACACCGCCTGTTACGCCGTCTTCAGTACCACCAACAGTACCCACTTCTGCTTCAACAGACGCACCTCTAGGATGTGCGTATGCAACAACTTCTTTTGTTAATTCAATATTTTCATCAATTGGGAAATGAGAATGGTCAAACATTACTGAGCTGAAACCTGCATCAATATATTGTTTACATACGTCAACACTTGATCCATGATCTAAGTGTAATGCTACTGGAACTGTAATATTCATTGTTTCTAACAAAGCATTTACCATAGCTGATACAACTTTAGCACCACCCATATATTTACCAGCACCTTCAGACACACCTAAAATAATTGGTGAATTTGCTTCTTGTGCTGCTGTTAATACTGCTTGTGTCCATTCTAAGTTATTGATATTGAATTGACCAACAGCATATTTTCCTTCTTTAGCTTTGTTTAACATTTCTGTCATACTTACTAAACGACTCATGTCATGTTCCTCCTATTGTGTGAATACACATCACTTATTTTTTACATTTACATTCTAGCAAATTTCATCTTTTTTTTCTATATAATTGTATTTTTATATACGCTATCATTTTAAATTTAATATAAATGTAATGTTAATCCCTTACATCTTATTTACATATACTCAAAAAACCCGACAAAGACACGTGTTGGTACGTGTCTTTGTCGGGTTTAAACTGTATGATTATAAACCTTTTGATGTTAAATACATCATAATGAATGTAATGATAAAGAATACAGATAATAATACAAATGTTGCACGTTGCATAAATGCTTCAAAACCACGTGCTTTACGACGAACGAATAATTCCTCTGCTCCCCCTGATAACGAATTTGCTGCATTCGTTTTCGTTGGTTGCATCACAACGGCAATAATAATGATAATAGATAAAATAATTAACAATACTGATAAAAGACTATACATAATTTCCTCCTACACATTTCAATCAAACCCATTCTAGCATATAACACTACGAATTACTAGATATTTATGATAAACTAACTATAAAATATCATTTTACGAGGTTAAATATGACCCAATTTAAACAATTTTATAAAAAAACACAACGTCAAAGACAAGAAATCCTTGCTTCTTTACCCACACTAACCGAACAAGATAAACAACTTTTATTTCAAAACAACAGTTTATCCAGTGATATAGCAAATACCATTACAGAAAATAATATTGGTCTTTACGCCATTCCTCTAGGCGTTGCCCCCGATATAGTCATTGATGGAAAAACATATTTAGCGCCTATGGCAACAGAAGAACCCTCCGTCATTGCTGCGGCTAGTTTTGGTGCACAAATCATCAAAAAAGCTGGTGGGTTTCACATTCTAAAAAATGACCGCTATATGATTGGCGAAATCGCCCTTTGTCAACTCGATGATATAGAGCACGCTAAAATGAATATTGAAGCACAAAAAGACACACTTTTGTCACTAGCCAATCAATCGTATCCATCCATTGTTAAACGAGGCGGGGGTGCAAAAAATCTCTTTATAGACATCAAAACAAGTCAAGACAAGACGCATACTTTTTTAATCATTTACTTAATGGTCGATACCAAAGAAGCGATGGGAGCGAACATATTAAACACAATGCTAGAAGCGATAAAGCCAACCATTGAAACACTGGCGAACCAATCTGCAATTATGTCTATTTTATCAAATTATGCCAACCATTCTTTAACGAGTATCTCTTGCCAAATACCCGTATCTCTTTTAACTACTTTAAACACAAATCTAACAGGTGAACAAGTTCGTGATAAAATCATTCAAGCCTATCAGTTAGCAACAGCAGATATTTATCGTGCAACGACGCATAACAAAGGCATTATGAATGGCATTTCTGCGGTAGTGCTAGCAACGGGAAACGATACACGTGCCATTGAAGCAGGTGCACACGCCTTTGCAACACATACCGGAACTTATCAGCCTTTAACCGTTTGGGAAAAAGCAGATAATGGTGACTTAAAAGGAACGATTACCATTCCTTTGCCAATCGGATATGTTGGTGGCTCGATTAACATTCATCCGAGCGCTGTGCTATCTCAACACATTTCTCAAACCACAAACGCAAAAGAATTAGCAACTTTAATCGCAAGCGTCGGTTTAGCACAAAACTTAGCCGCTTTACGAGCTCTCGTTAGTGAAGGTATTCAACACGGACACATGGCATTACAGCTAAAATCGCTAGCCTTATCCGTTGGGGCGACACAAGACGAAATCCCTCTTTTAGTTGAAAAACTAAAACAAGAAAAAGTCGTCAATCAAGAAATCGCTAAAAAACTTTTACAAACATTAAAATAATTTGCATATAGTATCAATACATAAATCATTTTGGAGGCATTATGTTATTTATTATTGGTACTATTTTTGCATCTTTTACACAAGCCATCGCTCATCGCTACGCTCAACAAACACAAACATCTCACCGATCTATGTGTCACCATTGTCATCAACAACTTTATTGGTATCACCTTATCCCCATTTTATCGTACATCCTCACAACTGGAAAATGTACCTTTTGCAAAAAACGTATTCCGTTCTACTATCCATGTATGGAATGTTTAGGCGGATTACTGGCGCTCTTTTTACCACATTGTAACACATCTTACACACTCATTCTTATCGCCTTTTTTATTTTTGCACAAATTGATTTAGAATATCAAATCGTACCAAACACATGGCAAGGCCTCTATTTTATTGTAACTCTATTATATTGTGCCATTCCACATCATCGCTTTTATATCAGTGTATTGATGCTCTTTTTATATGGCACCATTGATAAACATCTCCCAAATAAAATAGGTGGTGCAGATGTCAAACTATTGCTCATAACATATTTAAACATCGGCATGCTTTCAACCATGTATATCCTATTATACGCCAGTATTTTCGCACTTTTGTATATGTGTATTAAACATCGTTTCAAACAATCTATCGCTTTTGTTCCCTTTTTATGTTTAGGTGCATGTTTACACAGTTATCTTTTATTTATCCACAATTTATATCCACTTATCCACTGATTTTTGTGGATAACTTTGTTCCACAAGATAAAAACACACTTTTTGACTATGTTTCACAAGTTTGTTTTCCACAAATTAACAAAATTGTCCACATTTTTCTTTATCATACGTGAATAAATGAATAATCGTGCCAGTATTTTTATTGACCAACACGATTTTCACCTACGGGAGCATTTATTGCTCACACTAAATATTATTATTTTGATTTGATATATCGCCTTATCTTATATTTAGAGCGATATAAACTGTTCATCCACTTTTTTTCACATTTATATGGATATTTTTGACTATAATAAAAAACTTGCTTTTCTTGATTGGATAATGTTTCATACGCTTCGTCAAAAGTTTCTCGAACAACTAGTATATCAATCGGATTAAGTGCTTGATTATACCGAATGCCCGTATAATTCTCATAAAAGGCATCATCTTGATTCACCATTAAAAAATCTCCCAATCTCTTTGATGCATAATGGTATCTTAATAACTGCTTAAAATGATTATTTAATAAAAAACGGTAAAATGTACTAAACTTAACATTTTTTTGTAAATCATACTTCATAATTGCATCATACATTACAACACAACATTCTTGTATAAAATCTTCTTTTTCCATATTCGGTAAATAATATTTATTCGCCATTTTGTTCATCAGCGGCGTATATTTTTTTACCAACACATTAAAAGATTGTTCTTCACCCAATAAAAACCGATGAATAAATACTGTATCGTCGATTAACTCATGACTATCCAATAAACATACCCCTTCCTATCAAGGAATTATGATAAACGTCTACCTCTAAATACTTCATACAATAAAATACCCGTAGCCACACTCGCATTTAAACTTTGAACATGCCCTACCATTGGAATAGTTAATAATGCATCTGCACTTTCTTTCACTAAGCGTGACACACCTTTTCCCTCATTTCCAATAACCAACGCTAACGCACCTTTTACTTGCCACGACGTATAAGACTGGCCGCTCATATCTGTTGCAAAAATCCAAACCCCACGTTGTTTCAGATGCTCAATCGTTTGATGTAAATTCGTTACACGCACAACTGGTACATGCTCAATAGCACCCGTAGATGTTTTCGCCACTGTAGATGTTAAACCGACTGCTCGACGTTTTGGAATAATAATGCCATGAACACCTACCGCATCTGCTGTTCTCATAATCGACCCTAAATTATGCGGATCTTCTATGCCATCTAAAATAAGAAAAAAAGGATCTTCTTGTTTGTCTTCTGCTTTCTTAAACAAATCCTCTAATGTGGCATAATCATACGCTGCAACGGCTGCGATAACGCCTTGATGCACACCACCTTGAGATATAGTATCTAATTTCGTTTTAGGCACCGTTTGTATCTGTATCCCTTTTTGTTTTGCTAAAGATATTATGTCAGAAATTTTATCGCCAGACAATGTTTCTTGAATAAACAAACGATTCACATCACGATTTCCTTTTAACAACTCAATAATTGGTATGCGACCCATAACAAAATCGTCTAAATCCGGCATCACATGCTGTTCATTCGGTTTTTTTATTGTTTGAACGTGTTTTTTGTCATTATAACGCTCTTTTCGTCTATTTAACGGTTGCTTTTTCATCTTCTTCTCCTATTGTTCTTACACACCAATTTAAAAGGGTATTTAAACGCTCTTCTTCTTTACAAATATGTAAATAACCCATGACCGCCTCAAAACCCGTAGCAATACGATACGTCATAATATCCGTATTTTTAGCACTCGTATGACTTTTCGTATTTCGTCCTCGCTTATAAATATCTATTTCTTTTTCTGTTAAAAATGCCTCTATCGATAACATGCGCATCATCAAAAACGCTTGTGCCTTAGCTGATACATATCGCGTTGCAGCTCTATGTAAATGATTTGGCTTTGTTAATCCTGTAGTTAATAAATAATCTCTAATAAATACTTCATAGACAGCATCTCCTATATATGCCAACGTCAGCCCATTCAAATGTTCAAAATTTTCCATTGATTCTCCTTTTATGACGAATATATTCATTGATAGTATACCACACATCATAAAACTTTATGAAAATGAATATATTCGTAATAAAAAAGAGGGTGAACAGAGCTTTTAAGCTACCCATTCACCACTTCATTTAGCTATATCCATTAAAGTCTATACAACTATGATAATCTATCTAATAAATACGAAACTTCATACAACACGCCTAAACGTAACACACGCTCATCAATATCAAATTTTTCATGATGATGTCCGTATGCCGTACGTTCATCACTTTGAGAACCTAGTAACGCATATACTCCCGGTACATGTACCAAATAGTCCGCAAAATCATCGGCACCCATACTTTTTCCATAATCAACTACTACACGTTCGATACCCTCAACACGTTGACCAACTTCTGCTGCACATTGCGCCATTTGCTCATCATTGATAACAGGTGCTGCCGCATCATACCAATCAATTTCCACATCACAACGATGTGTTGTTGCAATCCCTTTAACAATACGTGTCACCGCTTCTTGTAAGTGAGCTCTTGTTTCATGACTAAAAGCACGAATAGTTCCCTCTAATATTGCCTCATTTGCAACAATATTATATCTTGAACCTGAATGGAATTTACCAATACCAACAACAGCATTATCTGTTGGAGCTACCTCACGTGCCACAATTGTTTGTAATGCCACAACCACTTCACTTCCTGTTACAAGAGCATCTCGGCCTAGCTGTGGTAACCCAACATGTGAACTACGCCCCGTAATACGAATTTTAAAAATATCACACGAAGCATTAACAGCACCGCCTCGAACATTTAATTGTCCCACAGGTAATCCAGAGTTGACATGGATTGCAAAGGCCTCCTCAACATCAGCAACTTTCCCATGTTTGATAAATTGTTTCGCACCCGCTCCAATTTCTTCAGCAGGTTGAAAGGCAATTTTAACAGTTCCTGAAAAAGTCTGTTTTAACTCATTCAACACAATGGCTGTTCCTAGTCCCATTGTCGTATGCGCATCATGCCCACAAGCATGGCTTAATCCCTCACGCTTGGAAGCATACACCGCACCCGTTTTTTCTTCAATTTCTAAAGCATCAATATCTGCACGTAATAAAATCGTTTTTCCATTTCCTTTTTCCCCTTTCACAATCGCCAAAACACCTGTTTCATCGACTGTTTCATAAGGAATATTATGCTTATCTAATACCTCTTGAATAAATTTACTCGTTTCATATTCTTTCAAACTTGGTTCTGGGTACTGATGAAAATGTCGTCTTAACTCAATTAAATACGGTTCTAACGCCTCTACACGTTGCTGTAATGTCATATTTACGCCTTCTTTCTAAAACACAAAGAGCCGAGATGACATCTCAGCTACCTTGTCTGTCATTATTTTAATGTTGCTTTTTCCCAAACTGGAATACTTGCACCTTTTGTAGATTCTTCAATGATTTTAGCTGTTTCTTTTGTTTGATAGTATTTAATAATCGTTTTGAAAATCTCTTCATTTTCACGACCTTCTTTAACAGCAATAACATTGTAGTATGGTTGAGAAGAATCTGTTACTTCTTCTAAAAATTTTGCTTCTGTTTTTGGATCTAAACCTGCTTCAACCGCATAGCCTGAATTGATAACAGAAATTGCCACTTCATCTAAAGCACGATATGTTTGACCTGCTGGTAATTCTATAATATCAATATTTTTAGGATTTTCAACAATATTATCTTTTGTCACCAATGTATTTTTCACATCATCTAATTTAATTACACCAGCTGCGTGTAATAAACGTAAAGCACGAGAATTATTTGATGTATCATTTGGAATAGCGACTTTATCTCCGTCTTTTAATTCTGATAATGCAGATAATTTTTTAGAATATACACCCATTGGTGCAATCACTGTGTACGCAATTGGTTTCACATGCGTTCCTTTTTCTTTATTGAATTTTTCTAAATAAATAATCGTTTGGAATGCATTTAAATCTACACTACCATCTTCAACAGCTGTATTTGGTGTCACATAGTCTTCAAACTCTTTAATTTCTAATTCAATATTTTCTTTCTCTTTTAATTCTTTTTGTAAATAATCCCATTGTTCATGCTTTGTACCATTTACACCAACAACAACCTTTTTAGGCGCTTCTGTTGTTTTTGAACCTTCTTTCGTTGGCGTTGCTGACCCACATGCTGCTAATGTAATCAATGCTAAACCTGCTACAAAAATATTTTTTAATTTCATAATAAAATTCTCCTCTTCTTTATCTATTTATATATTATTTTGCTTCATTCCAAATAGGAATACTTGCACCCTTTGTAGATTCTTCTAAAACTTTTGCGACTGCATCTGTTTGATAATATTTCACAATAGTTTTTAACACAGCATCATCTTTATTTTTCTCATGTGCCGCAATAAAATTATAATACGGTTTTGATTTCTCCGTTACTTTTTCCAAGAAAATAGCATCTTGTTTTGGTGATTTGCCTGCATCAATCGCTACATCTCCATTAGCAATAGCTACCGCTGCATCATCTAATGAACGAATCGTTTGTGCTGCCGTTACCTCTTTAATATTTAAATTCAATTTATTTTCAGTAATATCTGAAATAGCTGGCAATACACCTTTTGATGCGTCAACTTTAATTAAACCTGCTTCTTGAAGTAAAAGCAATGCACGTCCTCCATTTGAAGCCCCATCTGGAATAATTACCGTATCATTTTCTTTTAATTCAGATACATTTTTGATTTTATTTGAATAAATACCAAGTGGTTGTAATAGTGTCCAACCGATCGGTACAATATGTGTTTTATGTTCTTTATTAAATGTTTCTAAATAACCAACGGTTTGGAAAGCGTTGATATCAACACTACCTTCTTCCAAAGCTGTATTTGGTGTCACATAATCTGTAAATTTCACCAATTCCAACTCAATATTTTCTTTTTCTTTCAATTCTTTTTTCAAATAATCCCAATCTTCATTTTTTTCGCCGTATAACCCAACTTTAACCACTTTTGGTTGAGAATTTGCTTCGGATTTTTCTGAAGATTGTGTTGCACTATTTGTTCCCGTACCACAAGCTCCTAATGTAAAAAGAGCTAATGTACTAATCGCTAATTTTTTCAATGACATATTCATATCCTCCCTTATATTTTTTATTTTGTTGCTCGTCTTTCTAAAAACGATCCAATTGCTTGACTAATAAATACAATGATTAAAATAATGAGTGTGGCAACAATCATCACATCTCCTTGGAAACGATTGTATCCTCTTGAAATTGCTAGGTTTCCTAAACCACCCGCTCCAAAAGCACCTGCCATCGTTGTTAATCCGATTAAACTAATAATCGTTAATGAAGAAGCTCGAATTAAACTAGGTAGACCTTCTTTTAAATAAACTCTAAAAATAATATCAACAGGTGTACATCCCATGGCAACAGACGCCTCAATCACACCATAATCAACTTCTAATAAAGCCAACTCAACTTGTCGTGCAAAAAACGGAATGGTTGCTACTGTTAATGGAACAATCGCACCCGCAATACCGATACTTGTACCAACCAATAATCGTGTAAATGGAATAATTAACATGGATAAAATTAAAAACGGAATCGAACGAAATACATTGACTAATTTATCCAAAAGATAATACAAAGTTTTATTTTCTAAAATACCTTGACGTCTTGTCACAACAAGAGAAACACCCAACGCAATCCCTAAAACAAAAGCAATACCTCCTGAAATTAACGTCATTAAAATCGTTTCACTCGTACTTTTAATAATCTCCTGAAACACACGCTCATCAATATTTGGAAATACTGGTCTTAAATCCATTATACTTGCCCTCCTTTTCTTAAATCTTGTAAAATATCAGCTTTTGCACCACTCTCTTGAATATACTCTAGTGCATTCGTTACATTTTCATGTAACCCAGACAGCGCAACAAGTAATGTTCCAACCGCTGTTTCTTGAACCACTTCCACATTCCCAAATAAAATATTCGCTGAAACTTGATAATGTGTCGATAACTTCGTAATCAAAGGCTCTCCTGTCGATGTCCCAACAAATGAAATCTTCACTAACACATCTCCGTCATTTAAATTTAATAAATGTTGATGACTTAGTACCGTTTCAATACCTTTATTGATATGTGTCGCCGTATCAATAAAATCTTTCGTCAAATCATTCTTCGGATTTGTAAAAATATCTAAAACCGTTCCTTTTTCAATGACACGCCCATTTTCCATAATGGCAACTTTATTACAAATCTCTTTTACCACCTGCATCTCATGTGTGATAATCACAATCGTTATACCCAATTTTTGATTCACTTCTTTTAATAATTCCAAAATAGAATACGTCGTTTTTGGGTCTAGCGCACTCGTTGCCTCATCACACAACAACACATCCGGATCATTCGCCAACGCTCTAGCAATGGCAACTCTTTGCTTTTGTCCACCAGATAACTGACGTGGATAAGATGCCGACTTATCTAAAAGCCCAACTAATTGTAATAATCCATCTACTTTTTCTTTAATTTCTGTTTTGGATAAATTTGATTTTTTCAGTGGAAATGCCACATTATCAAATACAGAAAGATTATTCATTAAATTAAAATGTTGAAAAATCATTCCTATTTTTTTACGTGCCTCACGCAATCCACTAGGACTTAGCTCCGTTAAATCGACACCGGATACCGTTACCTTTCCCGTTGTTAATTTTTGCAACAAATTGATTGTACGAACCAATGTACTCTTACCAGCACCACTATATCCAATAATGCCGTAAATATCACCATCTTCAATCGTTAAATTCACATTATCCACAGCAACAATCTCTTTACTTCCTTGATGAAACGTTACCCCTACATCCTTTAAAACAATCATGTCAATCTCCTTTCAAAACAAAAAACTCGTCCTTTTACTAGTCTTGCTAGTAAAAGGACGAGCGTTATATCATTATAATCTCGTGTTACCACCTTTATTCGCTTATATATCACTATATAAGCCTCACCCAGTACGATATACACACGTATATTTATACTGTGTCACTGTAACGGGTGCATCCGTGTTACCTTAATCATTCGGGTAACCCACTCAGTAGCCATTTTCAAACAAATACTTGTACTTACTTTCACCACACGTAAGCTCTCTAAAACAATTTTTTGATTTACTTTCTACTTCATTGTGTTTCGATACGTTGACTATACAAGAAACTTAATCATCTGTCAACACTTTTTTTATTTTTATTTAATATTCTTAAACTTGCCGAGTTGTAAAATAAAGTGCAAAAGCAAAATAGTGTTATAAAAACAAAAAAAGACAGATAATTAACTTACTAAGATTCACCACAAAATTAGAAAGGTCATTATCATGTCTAAAACAAATTATAAC
>NZ_WNJX01000024.1:0-28344 GCF_010892375.1 Granulicatella sp. zg-84
CATAAATAAAATTGAAATCAATTGATTTATCAATTTTACGTAGTAAATGGTCTTTTGGTACTAATTCGGACAATGTGTTTAATATGATTTCATCATTTGGGTGAGTTTCTTTATAAAACATAGATTTTTCCCTCCTTTTTCTTATCTCTATTATACCACTTTTAAGCGTTATTATCGTATCAGACGTTGTGGTACGAATGGCTTCGTTCTCGCACATGGTAGAGAACGAGCGATGTATCGTGTACATCGTGGTAAGCCGTGCAACTTAACGTCTGATACGAAAAAAGACTGTCGACATTTTAATTTGTCAACAGTCTGAGCATCTTTTATAGATGCTTTTTTTGTAAAAGCAAAAGCTAGCTTATTATTAGGAATTATTATAAAATAAAGACGATAAAATTTGAAAAGAGGTATAATATGTCTATTTTAGAAATTAAAGATTTACATGTATCAATTGAAGATAAAGAAATTTTAAAAGGTGTCAACTTAGTCATGAAAACAGGAGAAATTCATGCCGTAATGGGACCTAATGGAACAGGTAAATCAACTCTATCAGCAGCGATTATGGGGCATCCAAGCTATACAGTAACAAAAGGTGAAATTTTACTCGATGGTGAAAGTGTTTTAGATATGGAAGTAGACGAACGTGCAAGAGCTGGATTGTTTTTAGCCATGCAATACCCAAGTGAAATTGCAGGTGTGACAAATGCTGAATTTATGCGTGCAGCCATGAATGCAAGACGTGATGATGATAATAAAATTTCCGTACGTGATTTTATTAAAAAATTAGATGAAAAAATGGCTTTATTAGACATGCCTGAAGAAATGGCAGAACGTTATTTAAATGAAGGTTTCTCTGGAGGAGAGAAAAAACGTAATGAAATTTTACAATTATTGATGATTGAGCCAACATTTGCTATTTTAGACGAAATCGATTCTGGTTTAGATATTGATGCCTTAAAAGTTGTCTCAAAAGGTGTGAATGCAATGCGTGGTAATCGTTTTGGGTCATTGATTATTACACACTATCAACGCTTATTGAATTATATCGAACCAGATATTGTTCATGTGATGATGGGTGGAAAAATTGTGAAAACAGGTGGCGCAGATTTAGCGAAACGTTTAGAAGCAGAAGGATATAAAGGTATCCGTGATGAGTTAGGCTTAGATATTGAGATTGATGGAGAATAATAGAATGGATACATTACAAACATTTTCTATGTTAAAGCAAGAACCTGAGTGGGCAATTGCACAACGGACACAAGCATACGGATTATTAGACACATTAGCATTACCTATTATTGAACGTGTGAAATTTAATCGTTGGCATTTGTTTGATACAATGATTGATTCAGATGAGCAAAGTGATGAAACAGGATATGGTGTTTTAACGAATTTAGAGCATGATAAACCATTATTAGTACAATATGGAACACGTACTGTTTTTGAACAATTACCTACATCGTTGGTTGAACAAGGTGTTATTTTAACAGACCTATTCACAGCAATGCAAGAATATCCAGAGTTGGTACAAGCCCATTTAAACACTGTTGTAGCAGTTGATGAGGATAAATTAACAGCATTTAATCGTGCGTATATGAACAGTGGTGTGTTTTTATATGTTCCAAAAAATGTCGTGATTGAAGAACCTATTCAAACGATTTTATTACAAGACAGTAGCATTCAAGAAGCCTTTGTTAAACACGTTCTGATTGTTGCCGATGTGAATAGTCAATTAACATACGTTGAAAAATTAGAAACATTTGGCAATAAGAAAAACACAGCGAATATTGTGGTAGAAGTAATCGCTAAAGACGGTGCAAAAATAAAATACGCTGCCGTTGACAGACTGGGTGAACAAACACATGCGTATATCAATCGTCGTGGACGTATCCAAAAAGATGCAGATATTAACTGGGCGATAGGTGCTTTAAATGACGGTAATGTCATTGCCGATTTTGATTCCGATTTAGTAGGTACCGGTTCGACAAGTCATGTAAAAGTTATTGGTATTTCAACTGGTAAACAAGTGCAAGGGATTGACACACGTGTGACAAATTATGCTAAACATTCCGTAGGGCATATTTTACAACATGGTGTTATTATGGATAAATCAACGCTAACGTTTAATGGTATTGGACATATTATTAAAGGAGCAAAAGGAGCAGATGCACAACAAGAAAGTCGTGTGTTAATGTTATCTCAATTTGCTAGAGGAGATGCCAACCCAATTTTATTGATTGATGAATGTGATGTGACAGCAGGGCATGCAGCAAGTGTCGGACAAGTGGATGAAGAACAATTATTCTATTTGATGAGTAGAGGTTTAAGCCAAGATGATGCAGAAAAACTTGTTATTCGTGGTTTTTTAGGTGCTGTTATTACAGAAATTCCAATGCGTGATATTCAAAAAGAAATGATTGACGTGATTGATCATAAGCTAGGTGAATAGTATGGATAATAGTATGGATATAAAAAAGGATTTTCCCGTATTAAATCAATCTATCAATGATGAACCTTATATTTATTTAGACAGTGCAGCTTCTTCATTTGTGCCACTTCCTGTTCAAGAAAAAATAACAACATTTTTAAATACGACGTATGCGAATGTGCATAGAGGTGTGTACACAACGGCATACCAAGCAACGCAAGAGTATGAAAAAGTCAGAGATATTGTGAAAAACTTTATTCATGCTACGTCTGAAAAGGATATTATTTTTACAAGTGGTACAACAGATAGTTTGAATATAGTCGCAAAAAGTTATGGTGAAAGTATACTACAAGAACAAGATGAAATTTTTGTATCTGCTTTAGAGCATCATGCAAATTTAGTTCCTTGGCAAGAATTGGCGAAAAAAACAGGTGCAAAATTGATTTTTATGCCTCTATTAGAAACAGGCGAAGTAGATGTTAAGGCTGTATCAAAAATGGCGACACATCGCACCAAAATAGTGGCTGTGACACATGTATCCAATGTTTTAGGTGTTCATAATGATATAGAAACATTAGCCAATATAGTTCATAATGTAGGTGGTGTTATCGTTGTTGATGGAGCACAATCTACACCACATCTGTCTGTTGATGTAACCCATTATGATTTTTATGCTTTTAGTGGACATAAATTAGGAGCGTTGAATGGAATAGGCGTACTGTATGGTCGTCATGAATTACTTGAAAAGATGCCACCAATCACATTTGGAGGCGATATGATTGAATATGTAGGCGATATGGAAAGTACGTATCAAAAAACACCTTATAAATTTGAGGCGGGGACACCAAATATTATTGGTGCGATTAGCTTAGGTGCCGCTATTGAATATATACAACAATGTGATATGGATACTATTCGACAATATACACAGCAGTTAACAATGGCTGCATTACATCAGTTACAGACTATACCGGATGTACTGATTTATGGGCATGAAAAAGGCTATAATGGTGGAAGCATCATTAGTTTTAACTTAAAAGGTATTCATCCTCACGATGTCGCAACAGCTTTAGATATGGAAGGCGTTGCTGTTCGTGCAGGGCATCATTGTGCACAACCTTTGATGCGACAGTTAAATGTCACAGCAACAGTTAGAGCAAGTTTTTATATATATAATACCAAAGAAGATGTGGATCGTTTTGTTGAGGCGGTCAAAAAAGTAAAGGAGTTTTTTACGAATGGTCGCATTGACGAAATTAGATGATTTATATAGACAAGTGATTTTAGATCATTCAGCACACCCACGACAATTTCGTAAACAGATTGAAGAAACAGACTCTTTAGAAATGTTAAATCCAACGTGTGGAGATGTGATAACTGTTCACATTCGTGCCAAAGAAAATCGTATTGAAGACATCTCGTTTTCAGGAGAAGGATGCACCATTAGCAAGGCAAGTGCCAGTATGATGTGTGAGTTGTTGAAAGGCGAAGATGTGACACTTGCAAAAGAAAAAATCAAATCATTTTTTGAACTTGTGCAAGGGCACGATGTGGGGATTGATTTAGCAGATGCTGAATTATTGCAAGGTGTATCCAAATTTCCAACACGTATTAAATGTGCTACATTGAGTTGGAAAGTGCTAGAAACATTATTAGAAAGGTTGGAAGAAAATGAGTGAAGTACCTGCTTTAGCAGAATATAAATTTGGATTTAAAGACGATGCTGAAATATTATATTCGACAGGACAAGGATTGTCTGAAGCGGTTGTTCGAGATATTTCTCAACAAAAAAATGAACCGGAATGGATGCTAGACTATCGTTTAAAATCTTTGAATTTATTTTATAAATTAGATAAACCAACTTGGGGTGCCGATTTATCTGAACTTGATTTTTCAGATATTACATATTATCAAAAAGCGAATGAAACAGTGGCAAAATCATGGGATGATGTGCCAGAAAAAATTAAAGAAACATTTGAACGAATTGGTATTCCAGAAGCTGAGAGAGCTTATTTAGCAGGTGCAACTGTACAATATGAATCTCAAGCTGTTTACCATAGTATGAAGCAAGAATTTGAAAAATTAGGGATTATTTTTACGGATACAGATACTGCATTGAGAGAATATCCTGACATTTTTAAAGAACATTTTGGAACAGCTGTTCCTGCTTCGGATAATTTTGAAGCGGCATTGAATGCGGCAGTATGGTCTGGTGGGACATTTATTTATGTGCCAAAAGGTGTTAAATGTGATGTGCCATTACAAACTTATTTTAGAATTAACAATGAAAAATCTGGACAATTTGAACGGACACTGATTATTGTTGATGAAGGTGCAAGTATTCATTATGTAGAGGGATGTACAGCACCAACCTATTCAACAGCAAGCTTACACGCAGCTGTTGTTGAAATTATCGTTAAAAAAGATGCGTATTGTCGTTACACAACTATTCAAAACTGGTCAAACAATGTCTATAATTTAGTAACAAAACGTGCCATTGCGCATGAAGGTGCAACAATGGAATGGATTGATGGAAACTTAGGTGCCAAAACAACAATGAAATATCCAAGTGTTTACTTAAACGGACGTCATGCTAGAGGAACAATGTTATCCATTGCTTTTGCTGGAGAAAATCAAGTACAAGATACAGGTGCAAAAATGATACATAATGCTCCACATACATCTAGTTCTATTGTATCAAAATCCATTGCTAAAGACGGTGGAAAAGTAAATTACCGTGGACAAGTTGTTTTTGGAAAAAAATCAGAAGGATCTATTTCGCATATCGAATGTGATACGATTTTAGTTGATGATAAATCTTATTCAGACACTATTCCATTTAATGAGTTACACAATGGAAAAGTTTCACTAGAACACGAAGCAAAAGTATCTAAAGTTTCAGAAGAACAATTATTCTATTTAATGAGTAGAGGGTTATCTGAAAGTGAAGCAACAGAAATGATTATCATGGGCTTTGTCGAACCATTTACAAAAGAATTGCCAATGGAATATGCCGTCGAGTTAAATCGATTGATTGCCTATGAAATGGAAGGTAGCGTTGGGTAAAAATAGAAATCGTGTTGGTGTCTTTGCTAGACATCAACACGATTTCTTATAAAGATAGTGAATAAGACATATCTGGAGAGAAACAATGAAAAGTAAAAAATATACATTAATGATGATTAGTTCGATGACAATTTTTGGGACAATTGGTGTTTTTAGACGCTATATTGCACTTCCGTCCAGTCTTATATCACTTGGTAGAGGATTTATTGCGGTTTGCTGTTTGTGTCTTTTTCTAGTTGTCACACGTAAACCGTTAAATTGGCGTTTCCTTTATCAAAAGCGTTATTTACTACTATTATCAGGTGCTCTTATTGGTTTTAATTGGATTTTATTATTTGAAGCACTACAATATACAACAGTTGCAACAGCCACTGTATGCTATTATATGGCGCCTATTTTTGTCTTAATTGCATCGCCATTTGTTTTAAAAGAACGTTTAAATATTGCACAGTGCATGACCATTTTAGTTGCTTTATGTGGCATGATATGTGTATCAGGTGTGTTTAACACATCCATTCAAAGTATAGACGATATAAAAGGTATTTTATGTGGGTTAATGGCAGCTATGATGTATGCGACGGTCATAATGCTTAATAAGAAAATGAGTGAGATTGATGCTTACGATAAGACAATGACACAATTAAGTATTGCTACACTCGTCTTATTCCCTTATGTGTTATGGACTGAAAATTTATCTCAAATAAAAGTCGATACATTAAGTATCGTGATGTTACTTTTACTTGGTGTACTTCATACAGGTATTGCTTATGCCATGTATTTTGGAGCTATTAATCAATTACCTGCACAAACGGTTGCATTATTAGGCTATATTGACCCAGTTGTAGCAGTATTCATATCTAGTTTTATATTAAAAGAGCATATTGGTTTATTGGAGTATATTGGTGCTGCTCTTATTTTAGGTTCTATGATGTGCCATGAATATATCAGTACAAAAAATAGCAGCATATAAGCTGATATAATTTGAGAAAAAGAGATTGTCTTAACAGTAAATCAATAGATTTAATATGACTCAAAAATGCTTGAAATCAACTTGTTGAATATGTTGATTTCAAGCGTTTTACCTATTTTTCAGGGTAGTTTCTTAAAAAATTTGTAGTATATCATGAAAATATTTTAACGTTGAATAGGAATATCTTTTTTTATATTCTTGACTATTTAATGTTATTTTATTTTGTGCATGATTGATATAGTCATCTAAATATTTGGTTGCTTCAGAAATGATACGCTCTGAATGATGCATTGCCTCAACATATTCATCTTTATCTATAAGAATATGACTCGTACTTAAATATTGAGTAGCATTTTTTACGATCACAATTTTTGAATAATCTAGACCAGATGAAACATGACGTGAACGAACGGTATTTTTAAAATGATACCCATTTTTATGTTTCATATGGCTTCGAAATGGAATACAGATAAAATAGTCTTTATATTCAACTATAATACAATTATAAGTACGATTTCCATGAGGTTTTAGAAGTTCTGGGAAAGAACTATTAGGGTAATCATTGTAGAAATCACTTGTTAACGTATATAGTGCTTGTTCGAATTGAATTGTCACATTTTATTCCCCTTTTGTTACTAAAAAACGATAGAGAAAACTCTATCGTTAACATCGTTTCGGTTAATTTTTATTTGGCAAAGGAGTCAGAACCGTCACTCCTATCATCAATTCGGTCAATTTTTATTTGGCAAAGGAGTCAGAACCGTCACTCCTATCATCTTTTAACGATGTTTTCTATTTAAAGTATAGTATTAAAATGATATTTTGTCAAAGTAATCGTATTTATTGTTAATCGACTGTTTGCTATTTGTAAAACCGTATCGATAGATATAAATATAATACATTTTTAGATTGTCTTAACAGTAAATCAATAGATTTAATATGACTCAAAAATGCTTGAAATCAACTTGTTTAATGTGTTGATTTCAAGTAACTTATAAATAATTCTAATTCTTTATTTTTTACTTTTGAGAGAACGGCATTTTAATGTTCATATCGAGATAGACTGTCTTTTAAACGATGTAAAGCATCTATAAGAGTAGAGGTAGGGCAAGCTAAATTTAAACGTTCAAAACCATAGCCTTCTTTCCCAAAGGTATAGCCTTCATTGCAAAAAACAAATGCGTCTTGTCTTAATAGATTTTGTAATGTTGTGGTTGAAAAACCATATGCCGAAAAATCAAGCCATTGTAAGTAAGTCCCTTGTAATGCATAAACTTTAACTTTAGGAAGATGTGTTTCCATAAAATCTTTGACTGTTAAATGGTTTGTCCAAATCAATGCTAGAAAAGCCTCTAGCCATTGTTTTCCTTGCGTGTATGCTATAGCCGTTGCTTGCATACCAATCATATTGGCACTAGGAACGCCGTGTATTAGTTGTGTATGTGTGAACCGTTCTCTTAATGTTTCATTTGGAATAATAATGCTCGAAATTTGCAATCCAGCAAGGTTAAAACTTTTACTTGGTGCTGTGCAGACAATGCATTTTTGCTCAATTTCTTTGGATAAGGTTGGTAATACATGATGTGTATGATTTGGCATGATTAAATCATAATGAATCTCGTCTGAAACGATGAGCACATCATACGTTAAAGCAAGAGAAATGATTTTGTCCAGTTCTTCCTTTGTCCATACACGTCCAACAGGATTGTGAGGGCTACACAAAATCATCAATGTTGTTTCTTTTAAAGACATTTTTTCTTCTAAATCTTGAAAATCTATATGGTACGTTGGAAAATCGTTGATAAGTGATGATGCTAATACTGTTCGACCAGTATGTAGAACCGTTTGTTTAAACTGTGGATAAACAGGTGTCATAATCAGTACATTGTCATTCGGCTGTGTAAAAGCATAGATAGCAGAGTGTAATGCTGACACAATGCCTGGAGATGTCGAAATCCACTCTTCTTCTATATCCCAGTTAAATTGATCTTTATTCCATTGTTTAATGGCTTTTTTGTAGTCCGGTGTCATTGTTGTATAGCCTAGAACCGTTTGTTGAATATACTCTTGTAAACCCTCTACGATTTCCGGTGCTGTTTTTAAATCTGCATCAGCCACAGAAAAAGGGGAGATATGTTCAGGAATATCTGTTGCCCATGTGTGCATCAATTCCCATTTTTTTGATGATTGTGTTTGACGATTGATGAGTGTATCAAAATCGTATGTTTGCATATAATCACTCCTTTTTCTCATTGTAACATAATTTAAGTATTATTTGGTGTGATATGAAAAAGCATTTCATTGTTAGATAAACATATTTATATGGTTTTGTATTTTTTTTCAGTTCCAAATATGGTATACTGCGGTAAGAACTATAAAATTCATGTTAGTTTTAGGAGGAAGTATGAAAAATTTAAAGAAAACATTAGTCTTTGTTTTAGGACTTATTGTGACACTAGGTATGTTAGGGGCTTGTAGCTCTAAAAAAGAAGAGATGAAATCATCTGATGGAAAAACAGTTATTGAAAAATTATCCATTGGTTTTGTACCGTCAAGAGAACCTTCTGAAATTGTAACAGCCACTGAACCTTTAAAAGAACTATTAAAAGCACAATTAGCAAAATCAGGATATGATGTTAAAAACATTGATATCACAGTTGGTACAAGTTTTGAAGCTGTTGGTGAAGGATTAAATGCAGGAACGTTAGACGTTGGTTTTATTCCAGCAGGAACTTATGTTTTATACAGAAATGGTGCAGAAGTATTATTAACAGCAACTCGTAAAGGATTATCTATTGACGATGCTTCAGCAAAAGCTTGGAATGACAATAAACCAACGAAAAAAGCTGATACACAAGCAACTTCTTATCGTTCATTGTTGATTGCTGGTCCGTCTGAAAAAGGACAAGCGATTGCGAAAAAAGTAAATGCAGGCGAAACATTAACATGGGATGATGTGAAAGATTTGAAATGGAGCGTTATGAACCCAACATCTCCTGCTGGATACATTTACCCAACATTATGGTTAAATAAAACATTTGGTAAAACAATTAAAGATTTAGGCAATAATGCTGTTATCAGTGATTCTTATGGTTCTGCTTTTGCTCGATTAGCTTCTGGCCAAGTAGATGTATTAGCAACTTATGCAGACGCTAGAACAGACCAAGAGAAAAAATGGAACGAAAGTTACTCAAGAGAAATGAGTATTTGGGAAGAAACAAATGTTATTGGTGTAACAGATGCTATTTATAACGATACAGTAAGTGTTTCTAAAAAATCAAAAACTGTAACACCTGAATTTAAAACAGCTTTAGCAAATGCTTTAATGGAAATTGCAAAAACAGAAGAAGGTAAAAAAGTTATCGCTGTATATAGTCACGAAGGATACCAATTAGCAAAAGATGCTGATTATGACAATGAAGCAAAAGCTCAAGACATCGTGAAAAACTTAAAATAGGAAATTGTTGACATAACATGAATTTTTAGGGAGAGAGTGTTCCTCTCTCTCTTTTTTAAGCATGAAGAAAGAGAGAAGTAGTATGATAGAGTTTAAAAAGGTAAGTAAGACATATCCAAATGGCACAAAAGGATTGATTGATGTTGATGTAACCATTGAACAAGGAGAGTTTATTGCGATTATTGGATTGTCTGGATCGGGTAAATCAACATTTATTCGTTGTGTAAATAAAATGCATGATATTACATCTGGAGAACTATTTGTGAATGAACAAAATGTACAAAAAATTACAGGTAGAGATGTACGTAAATTTAGACGTAATATTGGTATGGTATTCCAATCTTTTAACTTAGTGACAAGAACAACTGTGATTAAAAATGTTTTAACAGCATTTGTCCCAGAATTATCAGGATTCAGAAAATTCTTTGGTATTTTCCCAAGAGAATGCAAGATAAAATCATTAGAGGCACTAGATAAAGTGGATATGTTTGAAAAAGCTTATGTACGTGTCGATCAATTATCAGGTGGGCAACAACAACGTGTGGCACTTGCTAGAGCATTGGCACAAAACCCAGAAATCATTTTAGCAGATGAACCAGTTGCTGCGTTAGACCCAGTGACATCTAATCAAGTAATGGACGATTTTAGACGTATCAATAAAGAAAATAATATCACGATTTTGTTAAACATTCATGATGTTGATTTAGCATTAAAATACTGCGATAGAGTGATTGGAATCAATAAAGGGCATATCGTATATGACGGAAGTGCCAAAGATGTCACAAAAGATATTTTAGAAAAAATTTATCAAAAAGATTTATTTAGCAATGGAGAGTAATATGAAAACAATAAAGGATAGTCTAATTTTTAATGAACAAATTGTTTTAAACAATGGTAAAACAATTTTAAGACCGCGTTCTAAAACACCTTTACTGATACTCGGCTTATTGATATGTATTATCATTTCTTTACATGTGACACAATTTGATGCCGATGTTTTTGAAAACTCTGCTAATTTCTTTGATATTTTAGTCAGCATGTTTCCACCGGATATGGATTATACAAATGATGTATTGCCTCCTCTTTTTGATACAGTGAAAATGTCTTTTGTAGGGTCGTTTTTAGGAGCTGTTTGCTCTTTACCAGTAGCTATTTTAGCGGCAAATAATATTACAAAAAATAAATTTATCAACGGCTTTTTCAAACTGTTTTTAAGTGTTCTTAGAACATTACCGTCGCTTGTTATTGCCTTAATTGCAACATATATTTGGGGATTAGGGACATTTGCAGGAACAGTTGCTATTTTTATTTTTTCTTTATCTTATGTTGGTAAGTTATTGTATGAGTCTATTGAAACAGTTGATATGGGCGCTTTTGAATGTATGGAGTCAATGGGCTTTACACGATTTTATGCATTTAGATATGCTGTTTTACCGATTATTTTACCGTCATTTATTTCTACAGCATTATTTAATTTCGAAGGAAATGTTCGTTACGCAGCCATTTTAGGATATGTTGGTGCAGGTGGTATCGGATTGATATTAAACGAAAAATTAGGGTGGAGAGATTACTCTAAAGTGGGTACCATTATTGTGTTATTGTTAATAACTGTCTTTATTATTGAAACAGTAAGTGAGCATTTTAGAGATAGATTGGAGTAAATGTATGAATCGTGAAAAGATAGAAGAAAAATTACAAAAAGAACCTAAGTCGTATATGTATATCTTATTGATTACGGTTATTGTTTTAGGTTTATTGATTTGGTCGTCATCTGCAATAAAAAAAGGTGATACAACAGGAGATTCTTTAAGTGTTGCCAGCAATATTATGGGTGGTATTTTAAATCCAGATTGGCATTTTTTATTCAGATTAGATAATAAGGGTGTTTTATACTTGTTATTTGAAACAATTTGTATTGCATTTTTAGGAACAATTATTGGTGCGATTATTTCTATACCATTTGCTTTTTTATCTGCTAAAAAAATTGTTTCTAAATATGTAGCATGGATTGGAAAATTATTAACGATGTGTGTTCGAACAATTCCAGCATTTATTTATGGATTGATGTTTATTGGTGTTACAGGTCCCGGAGCATTAGCAGGTGTTTTTACAATGTCTGTTGTATCTGTTGGTATGGTGACTAAATTGTATATTGATGCCATTGAAGATTTAGATTTTGGGATTATCGAATCTTTATCAGCGATTGGGTGTACAAAAGTGGAACAAATTCGTTACGGTATTTTACCACAATTATATTCTAAACTAATTTCCATTGTTATTTATCGTTTTGACATGAATTTAAGAGATGCTGCGGTTCTAGGTCTTGTTGGTGCCGGAGGTATCGGAGCACCGTTGATTTTTGCGATGAATAACTATCGTTGGAATGAAGTGGGCTCTATTTTAGTTGGGATTATTATTTTAGTCTTAATCATTGAAGTCTTTTCAAATAAAATTAGAAGAAAACTAGCAAGAGGGTATTAAACATGTTTAAAATACTTGCCACAACAGATGTACACGGTAATTTATTAGCGTATGATTTTGTTACATCAAAGCAAGCAATTAAAGGATTATCTAAATTTTCAACTTATTTAAAACAACAAAGAGCTTTACATCATGTGATTTACATTGATAATGGCGACATCAATCAAGGAACCCCTCTTGTCACGTATGCCAATAGTTATGTTCCAGAAAATATCTCTGCCAAAGCTTTAAATTTATTATCTTGTGATTTTGTTAATATTGGGAACCATGATTTTAACTATGGAAGTGATTTTTTATATCGTTATATTCAAGAAAATCATGCAAAATGTGTTACGAGCAATGTACTTTATAAAAATCAGCCTATTGGACAAACACATGTGATAACATGTGATGAGAAAAAAATTGGATTAGTAGGTGTTGTGACAGACTATATTGAACATTGGGAAAATCCAAACAATTTAACCCATTTAGATATTTTAAGTGTTATTGATACCGTCAAAAAAGAAGTAGCACATATTCGCCAAGAAGTAGATTATGTTGTCGTCGTTTACCATGGTGGGTTTGAACGAGATATTGAAACAGGAGAACCCACAGAAAGATTGACGGGCGAGAATGTAGGTTATGCATTATGTACAGAAATTGACGGGATTGATGTGCTGATTACGGGGCATCAACATCGCCAATTAGTTGGGAAAATCAATGGTACACATATTATTCAAGCTCCAGACGGCTGCTTTAAATGTATGGAAATTACTTTTAGTGATACCATTTCAGTTAATCTTATCGACGTATCTGAGTATGAAGTAGATACTGAATTTGAAAATTACTTTAAGAATGAACTTGATAAAACAGAAAACTGGCTAGACACAGAAATTGGTACAACTAATCTTAAAGATTGTTATATTAAAGATATTAAACAGGCACAACTGACAAAGCACCCTATTACTGCTTTTATTAACCGAGTGCAAATGACTTATATGCAAGCCGATATATCTGCATGTTGCTTATTTGATGTCATGCCGGGATTTGGAGATACGTTAAAATATAGAGATATTATTTTAAATTACCCATTTCCAAATACGCTTGTTTTGAAAGAAATGACAGGACAACATATTATGGATTATTTAACACAACTGTCACAGTATTGGGTGGTTAAAGAAGATGCTATTGATATCAATCCAAAATTTTTATACCCAAAACGAGAAGTATATAATTATGATTTATTAGACGGTATTACTTATACGATGAATATTTCAAAGACAAAGGATAATTTTATTAGTGATGTGTACGTCAAAGGAGAACCGCTTGTTTTAGAGAAGACATATAAATTAGTCTTAAATAATTATCGTGCAACGGGTGGTGGAAACTTTGCTATGTTTCCAGAATTAAAAACAATCAAAGAAGACACACACGATATTGCTGAGATTTTAATCGACTATGTGAAAGAAAAACGACACATTGTCATTACTGATGAACAGAATATCCGTTTGACTGTTGTAGACTAATATAAAAAGATGTTGGTAGATTTTATCCACCAGCATCTTTTTATATTAAAGGATTAAGATAAGTGCTTGCTAATTTTAGAATGTGTATTTTAATGAAAAAATTTAGTGAATGGTTAATATCGTTCAAAGCCAAGACGATTTGATGAATAATCTAAAAAAGACAGCTAATTTACTGTCTTTTTTGCTCCATTATTTATTTTTTAAAATATGTTTGATATAAACACAAAGAAGTAGTGTTATCAATGTAATGGTTGTTGTCGTTCCAGAAACGGTAACATCTAAATATATCGCTGTGAAAAAACCAATAACACAGTTCAACAGACTAAATAAAGCTGTTAAAAAGAGTAGTTGTTTGTAATGCTTAGCAAATAATAATGCAGACATTGCTGGGCCGACAAAGAAACAAATAACGGTGATAGATCCAACCATATCAAACGATATAACGGTTGTAAACGACACTAACAACATGATGATTGTCTGTAATACTTTTGTTTTTAAACCGACAAGTCTTGCTTGTGTACTATCAAATAAAAATAAACTTAATCTACGATACATCATGCTTAAAAAGAGAATATTTATAAAACAAATAATACTAATTTTAATCAATGAAATAGGTATATCTATACCGAATATGTTTGTTGTGTTCAATGACGCAAAAATAATTTCACCCATTAAAACCATGTCTAAGTCTAAATGAACATTTCGCGCGAACATAGAAATCAAGATGACTGCAATGGAAAATAAAAGAGGGAATACTAAACCAGTTGCAGCATCATGTGTGATTTTAGGCGATATCATGAGTTTGTCAATGAAAAAGACGGTAAACACGCCAAATAAGGCAGCACCAATAATGAGTAATGGTGAATCTAAACTATTACTAATAAAGAAACCTAGAACAATTCCTAATAAAACAGAGTGCGATAAAGCATCTGCAATCATCGATTCATTGCGAACAACAAGAATTGTCCCTAAAGACCCACAAGCCAAAGCTGTTAAATATAAAATCAATAATGTATCTAACATGTTGTAGAACCTCCTTTGTGCAAGTTAGGTTTGATGTATTGCGTGATAAAGAATGTCGTTAACGCAATAATACTCATACAAACGATAATGGCAGGTCCTGTTGATAAACCACTGATAATGGAACTGAAATAAGTACCTAGAAATGCAGAAATCGTAGCGGAAACAAGTCCAATCCATAGAGCTGTTTTGTAATGTTTGCTACATAAAATACCTGTTACAGCAGGAGCAATTAAAAAGCTACTCATTAAAATGGCACCAACGACTTTTAACCCCACAGAAATCAAACTAATCATCATAAATGTTGTCAGTTGATTTAATAATTTAGGTGAAATACCATTTAATTGTGCAAAAGTTGGATCAAATAAAAAGATTTTATATTTTTCATAAAACAACAAGAAAATGACGATACAAAAAATAGAAACAATGGAAATCAATATCACATCATCTTGTTGAATGAAGGCAGCTTGTCCAAATAAATATTTTTGTAAACCTGCTTGTGCAGCTTTGCTAAAGGCTTTATGTCCTTGTATAAAGTTTTTCAAAACCATCCCTAGTCCAAAAAATGAAGACGATACTAACGCCAGTGCATTGATAAGACTATGTTCACTATGTCTTGTAATCCAATGAACCAAATAGTAGGAAACATATCCTGAGAACATGGCACCTAGTGTTAAAATGAGTGGATCTCTTTGTTGAAAGAGTATAAACGCAAAGATAACACCTGGATAAGAAGCATGACCGATTGTATCCCCAATTAAACTTTGTTTTGTCAGAACACTAATAGTACCAACCATGCTAGAAGCTAATGCTAAAATAATGGTTCCAACGGCAACGGTAATGAAAGAATAATCAAATAAAACACTTGTATCTATCATGTCTAATCACGTCCTTTATTTGTAAAGTTAATAAATTGTTGATTAGACTGGACATTTTTATATGTTTTAAAATACCATTCGTCATTAAAGGCTGTTTCAACAGGACCTGAATGTACGATTGTTTTATTGACCCAAACGACATAATCATAATAAGTTGATACCGTATGTAAATCATGATGAATCACAATAGATGTTTTTCCTTCTTTTTGAAAATCTTTTAATGTATCCATGATAATATGTTCTGTTTGAATATCAATGCCTGCAAGAGGTTCGTCTAAAATATATAATTCAGCTTGTTGAGCTAATGCTCTGGCGATAAACACACGCTGACGTTGACCGCCAGATAGCTCTGTAATTTGTCTGTTTTTTAAATCAGATAGTTTCATCTGCTCAAGTGCATGACTTGCAATATCTTTATCTAACTTAGAAGGTTTTTTTAACATATGTGCAATATGAGGGTATCTTCCCATTAAAACAATTTCATCAACTGTTGCAGGAAATTGCCAATTTACTTGAGAACTTTGAGGAATATATGCAATTTTTTGACTGATGATTTTATTCAAATGTTCTGTTTCATTTAAAATTTCTACTGTTCCAGATGCTAATTTTTCAATGCCTAAAATACCTTTTACTAATGTTGATTTCCCAGCACCATTCGGTCCTACAATGGCAGTACGTGTTTGATTAGGAATGATTAAATTCACATCATGCAAAGCAGTATTTCCTTTATAGTTAATGGATAAATTTTGTACTTTTACAGCATTAGTTATTGTCATATGTTGTACCTCTTATTATTTTAAATTATCTACAATGAGTTTTGTGTTGTGACGGTACATATCAATGTATGTATCTCCGTCTTCTCCTTGTGGTGCAAGTGAGTCAGAGAATAATTCTTGTCCTTCACCAGTGACTACTTTTACATCGCCACCACGTGCTTTTACAGCTTCTTTTAATTTTTCCATACGTTCAGGGTTTGTTGTTGATTCAGAGAAAATAGCTTTAATGTTATGTTTAATAATGAAATCTACTGTATCAATCATTGCTTTATTATCAACTTCTGAGTCTGTACTTACACCTTGTGGTGCTTGTACGGGTATATGATACGCTCTTGAGAAATAATTAAACGCATCATGTGGTGTAATCAAATAGCGTCTTTCTTCTGGAATCTGACTTAATTGTTCTATATTCCATGCGTCTAGTTCATCTAATTTTTTCAAATAGTCAGTTGTTTTTGATTTAATCTCTGTTGCTTTATTTGGTAATAAATTTTGTAATTCAGCAGATGCTTCTTCAACAGCTAATTTGTATAAACTAATATCGAACCAGAAGTGAGGGTCTGTGATAACTTTTCCGTCCTCATCAAATGTTCCAATTTTTTCTTTTGGGAAATGTTTAGAAACAGCTTGTCCTTTTTGTTCTAAGACATCTACCATTTTTCCTTCAAAGTGAAGGCCGTGATATAGTACTAAATCAGCTTCTTTTAATTTTTTTAAATCACCAGCTTTAGCAATATATAAATGTGGATCTTCTCCAGCTGGAATAATCAATTCTGTTTTAACATCGTCCCCAACTAATTGTTTTACCATATCTTGTAAAAAGGATGTTGTTACTGTTACGGTTGGTTTTTTCTCCATTGGTGTTGATGCTTCATTTTTTTGTTGTTGGCATCCAAACAAAAGACCTAGTGTCAATAGACTTAGAACTAATGTTGATAAAAATTTTTTTACTTTCATATCATTCTCCTTTTCTAAAAAAATTAAGCATGCTTAACTAGTGCTTTAATCATAATTAAAAAAATATGAAAAGTCAACATTTTTATACAAATTTAGAAAATTTGTTTACTATGGACAATTTAGAGAAAATGTGGCATCATGTTAGACGAGAAGAATGTTAGAAAGGAGAAAACAATGACCCCAAATAAAGAGGACTATTTAAAATGTATTTATGAATTGGGCAATCAAGACTTTAAAGTGACTAATAAATTGATTGCAGAAGTAATGGGTGTGTCTGCTCCAGCAACAAGTGAGATGATGAAAAAATTATTGGCAGATAATTTTATTGAAAAAGATAAAGTTAAAGGATACAAATTAAAGGGAACTAGTATGGCTATTGTGTCAGATTTAGTCAGAAAGCACCGTTTAATTGAATTGTTTTTATTTAATCATCTAGGGTATACATTTGAACAAGTACATGCAGAAGCAGAAGTATTGGAACATGTTGTATCAGATTTATTTGTTGATAAATTGGAACACATTTTAGGGTATCCTCGTATTTGTCCACATGGAGGTATTGTCCCTAGAAAAGAAGAGATTTTAGAAGAATTGATTGCCTATCCATTGGATAAAGTAACGGTGGGGCAGTCGTATCGTATTAAACGAGTGATTGATAATATTGATTTATTAAGATATTTAGAAAATAATCATTTAAAAATCGGTACAGAGTTTTTCTTTAGTGAAAAAGATGACTTTACAGGTATTTACACTATTTCTTTAGGTACTCAATCCATTCAAATGACACATGCTGTAGCTAAGCAGATTTATGTAGATGCTGTTTAAAAATAACTGTAAAGAAAAAACACTTGACAGACACTGTCTAGTTTGATAAACTTACCAAGTAAAAGATTTAGGAGGATAAAAAACATGGCAGTAAAAATTCGTTTAAAACGTATGGGTTCTAAAAAAGCACCTTTCTACCGTATCGTTGTGGCTGATTCTCGTTCACCACGTGATGGACGTATTATTGAGAAAGTGGGAACTTACAACCCATTAACAGAACCAGCAACAGTAACAGTTGATGAAGAGTTAGCATTAAAATGGTTAGGAAATGGTGCACAACCAACAAATACAGTTCGTAACTTATTATCAAAAGCAGGAGTTTTGAAAAAATTCCACGAATCAAAACAAGCAAAATAATGCTTAAATGACGCATCGAGGAGATGATGTATATGCCAAATATTGAAGATTTATTACTATCTATGGTGAAACCATTGGTACTACATCCAGATGAATTGATTGTTCGTATAGAAGAAACGTCTGAATTTATGGAATATCATTTAGTGTTAAACCAAGATGATATAGGACGTGTCATCGGACGTCAAGGTCGTGTTGTGCAAGCTATTCGTACGATTTTGTATAGCGTACGTGACAAAGGGAACAAACGTGTTCGCCTAGTTATCAACGATGCACAAGAAAATGAATAATCAAAAGAGCCGATAAAGGCTCTTTTTTGCTGTTATGATATAAAATATGATACACTAAATACATCATAACGATGGGAGCTAAAGATGAAACAGTATTATATCGCATACGGTAGCAATATGCACCACCAATGGATGAAAGATTTACTAAAAGATGCCGTTTATATGGGTACGAGTTTTTTAGAACAGTATTGCTTAGCATTTCGAGGAAAAGATGTCGGTTATTTAACACTCGAAGAAAGCAAAGAGGATAAAGTACCCGTTGTTATTTGGGAGATTAACACGCATGAACATGAACGACTATTAGATGAATATGAAGATTATCCAATATTATATGATAAAGTTTATGTGTCTATTATGTTCCAAGAACGTTTGATAAAAGGAATGATGTATGTGATGAAAGATTATCCTTATATAAAACCAGAACAAGATTATTATAATATGGTAAAAGAAGCCTATATCGCTCATCAGTTCGATATCACTTATTTAGAAAAAGCATTGATAAAAGAAAAAAATGAGAAAAAATAAAAAGGAGAGTAGATAAATGACAGTCTATCACGTTGGAAAAATTGTAAACACACAAGGCTTAAAAGGTGAAGTACGTGTGATTTCGACTACGGACTTTGCTCAAGAACGCTATAAAAAAGGACAAACACTAGTAGTGTTAGACAATGGAAAACCTGTCAAAGACGTTGTAGTAGCAAGTCATCGAAAACATAAAAACTTTGATTTATTAACGTTTGAGAATCATTCTTCGATTAACGATGTCGAACGTTATAAAGGTATGCTATTAGGTGTATCAGAAGAATATTTGACGGCATTAGAAGAGGATGAATTTTACTACCACGAAATTATTGGATTACCTGTATTTTGTGAAAACAACATGATTGGTAAAGTGAAAGAAATTTTAGAATTGGGTTCTAATGATGTATGGGTTGTGCAACGTCAAGGAAAAAAAGATGTTTTGATTCCATATATCAATGATGTTGTTTTATCGGTGAGTGTGGCAAATCAACGGATTGATATTGCCAATATAGAGGGGTTATTAGACGAATGAATATCCATATTTTAAGTTTATTCCCAGAAATGTTTCAAGCTATGGAACATTCTATTATTGGTAAAGCTTTGGAAAACGATATTATTTCTTTAAATGTTGTTAATTTTAGAGATTTTGCAAACAATAAACAACATCATGTTGATGATTATCCTTTTGGTGGAGGAGCAGGTATGCTTTTGAAAGTAGAACCTATTGTAGAAGCACTTGAAAGTGTGACATCATTACCTGCTAAAAAACCACATCAAAGAATTGTTTTATTAGATCCTGCGGGAGTACCCTTTAGTCATGACGTTGCACAAGATTTAGCAACAGCACAAGAACTTATTTTCATTTGTGGGCATTATGAAGGGTATGATGAACGTATTAAACACTATGTAACGGATGAGATTTCTTTAGGGGATTATGTGTTAACAGGTGGAGAACTTGCTGCCATGGTGATGATTGATGCAACGGTACGCTTATTACCCAATGTGTTGGGTAATGATATGTCGGCAATAACAGACTCTCATGCAACAGGATTGCTAGAGCATCCACAATACACAAGACCAAGAGAATATCGAGGTATGTGTGTGCCAGATGTTTTGTTGAGTGGACATCATCAAAAAATTGAAGAATGGAAAGAAAAAGAAAGTCTAAGACAAACATTATTGAAACGTCCAGATATGTTGGAAAAAATAGACTTAACATCAAAACAAGTTACTTTATTAGAAGAAATAAAGCGTGAGCATAGTATTGAAAAAGAAGAATGAGTGTGTATTGGTAGCAAAGGGTATAGCCTTTTGCTACCTTTTGTTTATTATTTAGAATGAGTATAAAAGACCCACATGATTTGTATGATAGTACCGAAAAAGTCATTTTTTCTGAAAAAATGAATAAAAAGTGATATGATATTAAAGAGGTGGAATAGAATCATGAGTAATAAAATACAAATCAATGACTTAACGAAAGAAGTCGTTAAAATAGCGTGGCCCGTTTTTATTGAATTATTATTAGGGTCACTTTTTGGCGTGATAAATATGATGATGGTTGGGCAAATTCCCGATAGTGCGTATGCAACAGCAGCAATGGCGTCTATTGGATTAACAAATCAGCCCTTATTTTTATGCTTAGCATTTGTTCAAGCGTTGAATGTTGGGGGAACAGCGGTAATTTCACGTTATTATGGGGCTAAAAAATTACATCGTATACCGTCTGTCTTGAAACATATTATGCTTATTAGCATTGTGTGTTTTATTTTGCCGTTATCCGTTTTAGGTTGGATTTTTGCACATCCTGTCTTATTGTTTTTAGGTGCACAACCTGATGCCATCAATATTGCAACAGATTATTTCCGACTATTGATGATTGCTTTTATTTTTCAAGGATTTACAATGACAATTTCAGCCGCATTACGAGGTGTGGGAGAAACAAAAATTCCGATGAGAAACAATATTATTGCCAATCTATGTAATGTATTCTTTAATAGTATCTTGATTTACGGTTTATTTGGTTTGCCAGCATTGCATTTAATGGGAACAGGTATCGCTACGATATTGGCGAATATGATTGCAGCATGCTTAATGTTTCGTTATTTGATTAGTGGAAAAGGACGTATTAAGTTTTCTTTAAAAGAAAAATTCCATTTCGATTATTTAACGGTACAACAACTGATAAAAATCGGATTACCGAGTGCAATGGAGCAACTTATTTTTAGAAGTGGTGCAATGATTTTTACAATGATTGTTGCCGGTTTAGGAACAGGTGTTTATGCTGCGCATCAAATAGGTTTAAATATTTGGACTTTATCCATTGCACCAAGTCAGGCATTTGGTATTTCTGCATCTGTTTTAGTTGGAAAAGAACTTGGTGCAAAAGCTCCTGAAATTGCCCAAAGATGTGCGATAATTGTTAGAAAATTAGCCTTTATTGTGGCATGTATTATGGGAGGTATTTTCTTCTTATTTGGTAAATGGATTGTTTTAGGGTATACCTCTTCTGATACAATTATGGCAAATATGTTATTGATTATGCCATTATTAGCTTTTGTGCAACCATTTTTAGCAGATAATTTAGCAATGACAGGTGCATTAAGAGGAGCAGGCGACACAATATGGCCAATGATTGCAACTTTAATTGGTGTCTTTATCATTCGTGTGGCACTTGGACATTTATTTGTGAGTATTTTACATTATGGTATTGTTGGTGCTTGGTGGGCACTAGCCATCAACCAAATTGTGACATGGCTTGTTGTCTTGTTAAGATATAGAACAGGAAAATGGAAAGCTATTCAAATTTAAAACGACAATGAGTAGATTTTATGATAAAATAAAGCTGTACATGGAAAAAGGAGAAATAAGATGACAACAGTAGTTGAAAGTTTTGATGCACTATTTGCAGAAAGAAAAGTACCCGTTACTAAAACAGATATTGGGGACGGACTAGTTTTATATAATGTAGATTTTCGATTAAAAGCAACACATACCCTTCGACTAGAAATGATTTTAGAAAACAACAAAGAAGAAACAGATATACAAATTGTTTATCGCCATGTTGGTTTTTTAAAAAATTATAATCAAAAAGACGAAGTCATTTCACTTATCAATCAGTTAAATGAAATGAAAACAGGTTATTATACTCTGTTTTTAGCTGGAGATGGCGAATTGTATTTACGTAAATTAGTCAGAAGTAATTACCAGGTCAAACCCGTTTATGACATGCTTATTCAAGGCCCTGCGATTGTTAGAGCACTTCTAGAAGATTTAGAAGCAATAACAGGAGCATTTGATGATGCACTATTCGAGTAAAAGAGGATTATCATGCAACTAAATATTCGTTCAGAACAACAGATGCAAGACGTTGCAAGTCAACTAGCACCATATTTAGAAAGTGGTATGACGATTTTACTTCATGGGGAATTAGGGGCAGGAAAGACGACTTTTACCAAAGGATTGGCAAAAGGGCTGGGTATTACAAAAATTATTAAAAGCCCAACGTATACACTCATTCGAGAATACTTAGATGGACGTCTACCACTGTATCACATGGACGTGTATCGTTTAGAAGATATTGGTGGAGATGAACTAGGTTTTGAAGAATATTTCGATGGGGAAGGTGTTTGTATTGTTGAATGGAGTCAATTTATACAAGAAACATTACCCAAACAAGTGCTACATATCTATTTAGATCGTGTACCTAACCAAGAAGACGCACGTGTCTTAAAAAGCGTGGCACACGGACCAAAATATGATGCGCTCATACAAAAATGGGAAAATAGTTTGTCGTTGAATTAGCTCATTAAAACTGTTATAATAAGGCATACGAAGGAAAACCTCTCTAAGAGGTTTTTTATTATGAAGATGTGAGGGAGAATAAATGGAAACATTAGAGCAAGAAAAATTGTGGTATGTGTTGCATACATATTCTGGATATGAAAATAAAGTCAAAGCCAACTTAGAATCTCGTATTCAAAGTATGGGCATGGAAGACTACATTTTCCGTGTTGTTGTACCAGAGGAAGAAGTTGTTGAAGTAAAAAACGGCAAAGAAAATGTTAAAATGGACAAAACATTCCCCGGGTATGTTTTGTTAGAAATGATTATGTCTGATCAAGCGTGGTACGTTGTTCGTAATACGCCTGGTGTGACAGGATTCATCGGTTCTCACGGAGCAGGTAGTAAACCAACACCACTTTTACCTGATGAAGTAGAATCTATTTTACATCGCATGGGTATTAGTTTACGTCAACATAATGGCGACTTTGTTGTTGGAGAAATTGTAACAATTTTAGACGGTGCTTTTAATGGTATGACTGGAAAAGTAGATGAAGTAGATACTGAAAAGGCAAAATTAAAAGTTATTGTTGAAATGTTTGGTAGACAAACAATCGCTGAAGTCGATTTTGATCATGTAGATAAGGTGTAGAATATGAAAGATTTGTTTGAATTTGAATTAGCGCAAGTAAAACCTTCTGTTGTCATTTGCCCCAAATATGAACAAACCTTTCGCATTTTGGGGAAACGATGGAATGCCATGATTATTGAGGTGTTACGTCAAGGGGAATGCAGATTTTCACAATTATCACGTGCGATTGAAGGATTGAGTGATCGCGTTTTAACAGAACGCTTACGTGAAATGGAACAAGAAGATCTTATTGAGAAAAATACAGAGTGTCCAGAACATGTCAAATTTACATATCGCTTAACGCAAAAAGGTTTAGAACTTGCACAAGCAACCCAATCGCTAAAAGAGTGGGCACAAAAGTGGATAACTGAGGATTGTCAAGAAGAAAAGAATAGTATAGAATAACACATATATCATATATAACAGCAATGATAAAAGAAACATTGTCCATAATTTGTTCAGGGAGATTTATCGTAGACTGAAAGTAAATCCAAAGAAAAACAATGCCTTTCGCTTTTAGAGCTGAACTGGAAACAGTTTCCGGTCAATGACCGTTATCAAATAGAGCATTTATCCAAAAGATGAATGGCAAAAAGGTGGTACCACGATATAGTCGTCCTTTACAAGTTAACACTTGTAAAGGACTTTTTTGTTAAGGAGGATTATATGTTACAAGAAAAATTGATGCAATTACGCGAACAAACGCTAAGTCAATTAAAGGACATTAAAACAGCAAGTATTCAAGAGCAAGTTAATTTATTAAACGACTTACGCATTGCTGTTTTAGGCAAAAAGAGTGACTTAACACAAGTCATGAAACAACTCAAAGATGCAAGTGAAGAAGAAAGAAAAATAATTGGTGCATTGGCAAATGACATTCGCCAAACAGTGACACAAGCTGTTGAGAATGCTAGAGAAACATTTGAAGCATATCAATTAGAACAGGCTTTAGCCAGCCAAACGATTGATGTGACCTTACCTGGAAATAAACAATCTGTTGGGACAACACATTTATTAACAAGAGTCCTAACACAATTAGAAGATTTATTCATGAGTATGGGATATGATGTAGTTGAAGGCCCAGAAGTTGAAACAGATTTGTATAATTTTGGAAAAATGAACTTACCAAAAAATCATCCAGCAAGAGATATGCAAGATACATTTTATATTAACGAGGATATTTTACTACGTACACAAACATCGCCTGTACAGGCAAGAACAATGGAAAAACATGATTTTTCTAAAGGCCCATTAAAAATGATTAGTCCGGGAAAAGTGTACCGTCGTGATGATGACGACGCGACACATTCTCATCAATTCCAACAAATTGAAGGTTTAGTCATTGATAAACATATTACAATGGCAGATTTAAAAGGAACATTACAAGTGGTGGCAAAAGAAATGTTTGGTGAAGATAGACAAATTCGTTTAAGACCAAGTTATTTTCCCTTTACAGAGCCGTCTGTCGAAGTCGATGTTAGTTGTTTTAAATGTGGTGGACAAGGTTGTGCGGTATGTAAACGAACTGGTTGGATTGAAGTATTAGGTGCCGGCATGGTACACCCAAATGTTCTTGAAATGTCGGGTGTAGATTCTACTGTTTATGGTGGTTTTGCCTTTGGAATGGGATTAGAACGTTTTGCCATGTTGAAATATGGTGTTGACGATATTCGTCATTTTTATCAAAATGATGTGCGTTTCTTAAATCAATTTTCAGTCATAATGGAAGGAGAAGAATGATGTTAATATCTTATGAATGGCTAAAAGAATATTTACCAAATTTATCCGTATCTCCACAAGAATTGGCGGATAAAATGTCAACAACTGGGATTGAAATTGAAGGTGTTTCCTCAATAGGAGAAACATTGACAAAAATCGTTATCGGAAAAACAATCGACGTTGTAGATCATCCAGATTCTGACCATTTACACATTTGTCAAGTTGAGGTTGGTCTAGACCATGCACCTGAAGAACAAGGGGTACTGCAAATTGTATGTGGAGCGCCAAATGTAGACAAAAATCAAAAAGTGATTGTAGCCTTATCTGGTGCACGTATCGTAAATAATATTAAAATTAAAAAAGGAAAAATTCGTGGGGTTGCCTCAAATGGCATGTTATGTTCTCTTGAAGAATTAGGTTTTCCGTCGAATGTCATTCCTAAAGAAGTAGCAAATGGCATCTTCATTCTTCCAGAAGATGCTCCAATAGGTTCAGATATAGTGGATTATTTAGGTTTGAATGATTCTGTACTAGAGTTATCCATTACACCAAATAGAGCAGATGCTCTAAGTATGTACGGAACGGCTTATGAAGTAGGTGCGATTTATGATGAAACACCACACATACACACATACAATGTTCCAACAGATACAACAAAACAAGTAAAAGATTATGTTCAAGTGTCTGTTGACAATCCAGTAGATTGTCCAGCTTATTACATGACAATCATTAAAGATGTTACGATTCAGCCAAGCCCACTTTGGCTACAAATGCGTTTAATGAAAATTGGTGTACGTCCTATCAATAATGTCGTAGATGCAACAAACTACATGCTCATGGCATACGGACAACCTTTACATGCTTTTGACTACGATACACTACCTCAAAAACACATTCATGTTAGAAAAGCAAATGAGCATGAAACATTGGTGACTTTAGATGATACGACACGTACATTGACGGTCGATGATATTGTGATTACTTCTGGTGATACACCGGTAGCTTTAGGAGGTGTGATGGGTGGTTTAGACACAGAAATTACATCTAAAACAACAACGGTTGCCTTAGAAACAGCTGTTTTCAATCCAAAAAATATCCGCTTGACATCTAAACGTTTGAATTTACGTAGTGAATCTAGTGCAAGATATGAAAAAGGCATTAACTTAGCGATTGTGAAAGAAGTGGCACATCAAGCAGCAGCACTTATTGCTGAACTATCAGGAGGAACAGTTGTAAGTGGTTATGAAGCTATTGATACATTAGATGTTCAACCATCTCGTGTGATGATTACGACTGATAAAATCAATCACGCTTTAGGAGCAACTTTAACACAGCAAGAAGTCTTATCTATATTTGATCGTCTTGCATTTGAATACAATGTAAATGGTACAGACATAGATGTCATTGTGCCACCAAGACGTTGGGATATTGCGATTGAATCAGATATTATTGAAGAAGTCGCACGTATTTATGGCTACGACAAATTACCGTCAACCTTACCAGTGACGCCAGCCGTTAGTGGTCGATTAAGCACCATGCAGTCGTATGTAAGAAAAACAAGAAGTTTATTTGAGGGATTAGGTTATACACAAGTGATTGGGTATTCTTTAACATCTCCTGAAAAATCGGGTTTATTAGCAATGGCAGCAGATGATGCTATTTCATTAGCTTTACCAATGAGTGAAGAAAGAAGTGTTCTACGTCGTAGTTTACTCAGTGGTTTATTAGACATTGCAAGTTATAATATTGCAAGAGGAAACACAAACTTATCACTTTATGAAACAGGGCGTGTGTTCTATGCCGTACCAGACCAAGTACAACCACGTGAGGAAGAACATATTGCGTTATTATTAACAGGCAATAAAACAGAAAAAACATGGAATAGTAAATCAGAAAAAATCACTTTCTACGACTTAAAAGGTACTTTAGAAACATATTTTGAGAAAATGGGCGTATCACAAGACATTGTGTATAAACCAGTCAAAAAAGAGAATATGCATCCAGGGCGTACCGCAAGCATTGTGTTAAATGGACAAGAAATTGGATTTATTGGACAACTACACCCAAGTTTAGAAAAAGCATACGATTTACCAGAAACGTATGTTTGTGAATGTTTGGTGTTACCATTGATTACATATCAAAGACAAGCATTGGTACAAACAGAAGTACCAAAATATCCAAGTATGACACGTGATATTGCCTTACTTGTGGACAAAGACTTATCACATGCTGATATTTTAACCGTTCTAAAAGAAAATGCTGGAGCATATCTAGTCAATGTGCACTTATTTGACTACTACATGGGTGATAATATTGGCTTGAACAAAAAATCATTGGCGTACCGCTTAACGTTTATGAATTTAAAAGCGACATTAGTAGAAGAGGACGTCAATAAGGCAATGCAACAAGTTACAACAGCATTAACAGAAACATTTAACATTGTTATTCGATAAAATAGAAAAGCTAGACACCAACATTTAGAATAGTTGATGTCTAGCTTTTTGAGTGTTGTTAGATTTGGTGTACTGGGTGTATATTACGTAAAAAATTATTTTTTCCTCCAATTGTAAAGTAAAGTGCAAAAAAACAGATAATTACTTTCTCTTTTGCGGGGTTAATAACCAAACAATAAAAACAAAGGTTTTCTAGTCAAGGCGAAAAACAAAGTGTGCCTTGACGGGAAAC
>NZ_WNJX01000025.1:0-27265 GCF_010892375.1 Granulicatella sp. zg-84
CATAAATAAAATTGAAATCAATTGATTTATCAATTTTACGTAGTAAATGGTCTTTTGGTACTAATTCGGACAATGTGTTTAATATGATTTCATCATTTGGGTGAGTTTCTTTATAAAACATAGATTTTTCCCTCCTTTTTCTTATCTCTATTATACCACTTTTAAGCGTTATTATCGTATCAGACGTTGTGGTACGAATGGCTTCGTTCTCGCACATGGTAGAGAACGAGCGATGTATCGTGTACATCGTGGTAAGCCGTACAACTTAACGTCTGATACGAAAAAAGACTGTCGACATTTTAATTTGTCAACAGTCTGAAAAAGGCTTGAAATCAATGTTTTCAAGCCTTTTTGAGTATTGTTAAATAAATAGTGACTAATCATGATCAATCTCAAGAACTTTTAATGTTGCATTATCAACTTTAACTTCTTTTTTCTGGTTGGCACTATATAGTTCTACTTCCCAATAAGTGATACCTAATTCTTGATCCAGACTGATTTTTGTGACAGTATCTACTGCTAATGTTTGTTTCACAGCATTCAAAACATTTGTGATGCTAGATAAAGAACTTGTGTTGATTGCTTCTTTTTGACGTTCAACACCATTTCTTTCATCACTGTCTAACATCTCTTCCTTTAAAATGACTTTATCTTTTGTTTGTGTATTTACTTGAATTGTTTTTTCTGAATCATTACCAATTAAGTCTACTTCAAATAAAGGAGTAGGGACATTTAATGTTAAACTGATACTTTCAATGTCAAAATCAGGAAAATCTTTTTTTACTAATGCTACAATCTCATTGACGTCATAATCAACTGTTGATGATGTTTGTGTAGAAGATTGTTTCATTATTGTCTGCTGCGCAGTTGTTTGTTGTGTTGTCGTTGTTGTGACAGAATGTGATATATTTTGTTGTGATTGATTTGAGCAAGCACACAAAATAAAAGTAGATAAAAATATCACTGTTTTTGAAAAATTTTTCTGCATAAAAATTACCTCCATTTTTATATCATTTAGAGATTATAGGAGATAGATTTTCATAAGTCAAATTTTTTAGAGCTTTTCAGAAGTATTCTTTGCAAGTCTTTTTATTGCTTGATATAATAGTTTTATATGAATTTTTCATGAGCCTTGGATAAAGGAGTTTTATATGTCTAAAAAAATAGTATTTATGGGAACACCTGAATTTTCTGTTCCCATTTTAAGAGCATTAGTTGAAAGTGAATATGAGGTTATTGGTGTTGTGACACAACCAGATAGATTGGTTGGGCGAAAAAAAGTATTAACTCCTTCTCCTGTAAAACGTGAAGCGTTGCTACATGGCATTGATGTGTATCAACCAGAGAAATTGGTTGGTTCGCAAGAGTTAGAAACACTTTTATCTTTAGATATTGATTTAATTGTCACAGCAGCTTACGGACAATTTTTACCGTCTGTTTTATTAAATCATCCAACATATCGTGCAATCAATGTACATGCTTCTTTGTTACCGAAATATAGAGGAGGAGCTCCTGTCCAATATGCCATTATGAATGGAGAAACACAAACGGGTGTAAGTATTATGTATATGGAACCAAAAATGGATGCTGGAGATATATTAAATCAAAAAGCTATTGATATTTTAGAAACAGACACTGTAGAAACGTTATTTGATTCATTAAGCTTATTAGGTAGAGAATTATTGATCGAAACTTTACCATGTTTATTTGAAGACACTATACAACCAATCAAACAAGATGAGTCAAAAGTGATTTTTTCACCAAATATTTCAAGAGAACAAGAAAAAATAAATTGGCATCAAACTGCCACTGACATCAATCGTCAAGTTAGAGCTATGAATAGTTGGCCGGGTGCTTATACATTATTGCACGGTGAACGGTTTAAAATATGGGAGGCTATTCCTGTTCAAGAACAGACGAATGAACCAGTTGGAACAATGATAAATATAACAGATACAGAAATTTTTGTCGCTTGTGGAGAGCACACAGTATTATCACTAAAAGTAGTACAACCGTCTGGGAAATCAAAAATGTCTATTGCTGATTTTTGTCGTGGTAGTGGTGCTCGATTAGAAAAAGGAGATTGTTTTGAAAAATAAGTCAATCGAATTAACAAAAGCACAACGTAAAAAAACAGTACGATATTTAGCCATGAAAATTTTAGTAGATGTCGAACAAAATCAAGCTTATGTCAATTTAAAGTTAGATGCTGTCTTAAAAGAAGTACCTTTATCTACAATAGATGCTAATTTATTAACAGAGATTGTTTACGGCGTCACACAAAGACGATTGACATTGGATTATCTACTAGAACCTTATGTAAAAAAAGCAATTCCTTTATGGTTACGAACAATTTTACGATTATCTACTTTTCAAATGATATTTCTCGATAAAATTCCTGCATATGCTATTTTGAATGAAGCGAGTGAAATTACAAAAATCAAAGCTGGTCAAAGTATTGTTAATTTTGTGAATGGTGTGTTGCGAAATATTGATAGAAATGGGAAAGAACGTTTATCTCATTTAATGATGCAACCAAGAACAAAAGAAGTTGTGTCACTACGTACGAGTTTGCCTATGTGGCTAGTGACGTATTTTGATACACTTTATGGTTTAGAAGAAACAGAAAAAATAGGATACTCATTACTCGAGAAACCTTATCTATCTGTTCGAGCATATGATGTAGATAAAGCAATAAATCAATTAAGTCAGACATTTATGTGTGAAAAAAGTCCATTGGCACCAAATGGTATACGTATACATTCGGGGCATGTTGCGCAAACATCTTTATTTTTACAAGGAGATATTACGATTCAAGATGAAAGTTCAATGCTTGTTGCATTGTGTGGAGCCTTGGAGGAAAGTGATAAAGTATTAGATGCATGTGCGGCACCAGGTGGAAAAACAACACATATCGCTCATTTTTTAAATAAAGAAAAGGGTGGTATAGTCTATGCATTGGATTTATACGAACATAAAATCAAATTGATTGAAGAAAATGCAAAACGACTTCACGTAGATGATGTTGTGGAGGCTATGATAAAAGATGCTCGAGATGTGTCGTCTTTTTCAGATAATTATTTTGATAAGGTGTTTGTAGATGCTCCGTGCTCCGGTTTAGGATTGATGCGGCGTAAACCAGATATTAAATATAGTAAAGTGTTTGATACAATTTCCTCACTTTCTGCTATACAAGAGGATATTCTTGAAAGTGTCTTTCCTAAAGTTGCCGTTGGAGGACGTTTAATTTATAGTACGTGTACCGTGACTTTGGAAGAAAACGAAAAACGAATGGCACAATTTTTAAAAACACATACTAATTTTGAGAGAGTGCCATTATATGATTTAAAATTACCAAAAGAATGTTATACTGAATACGGAGAAATTAGTATATTACCACATATGTTCGGCACAGATGGGTTTTATATTTGTTGTTTGAAACGTATAAAATAGAATGGAGGTGTACCAATGAAAATAGCTTTTCAAACAGATGTAGGTATGAAACGTGTCATAAATGAAGACGCCGTTGACGTTTTTCAAAATAAAGACGGTTTATATTTATGTGTTTTATGCGACGGTGTTGGGGGACATCAATCTGGAGAAGTTGCAAGCAAAACAGCTTTAACATATATGGGAGATATGTGGAAACAAGAAAAAGACATCACTATGGATACTATTTCCCATTGGTTAACATCACGAATAGAAGAAGTTAATGAGCTAATATTTAATCAAGCAAATCGTTTCTCAGATTTAAAAGGTATGTCAACAACGATTGTCTGTGCGATTATGATAGATGATAAATTGATTACAGCACATGTGGGAGATAGTCGTGTGTATGTTTATCGACACGGGGCTATTAAACAAGTAACGTATGATCATACACTTGTGAATGATTTGTTAGCTTTAGGTGGTTTAAATGAAGAAGAAGCTAAAAATCATCCGATGAAGCATGTCATTACAAGAGCTGTTGGTAATAAAAAAACAGTACAAATAGATGTTACAACAGTGACTTTGATAGATAATGACGGTATATTGATTTGTTCCGACGGATTAACAGACATGCTCTCAGATGAAGAAATTGCATCATCATTTAAAGAATATCCAGCAGTTGATGATCGTGTCAAAGGATTGATACAGAAAGCCAATGTCGCTGGAGGACGAGATAATATTAGTGTATTGATTATGAAATATGAAGAACAAAATGAAAGGAGAGGGTAATAATGGTAGCAGTTGGAGATGTTCTAAGTCAACGTTATAAACTTGAACGTTTTATTGGTAGCGGTGGTACGGCAACAGTCTATTTAGCGAAAGATTTAATTTTGGATAGACAAGTCGCTGTTAAAATTTTACGCTACGATTTTTATAATGATGAAAAAACATTAAAAAGATTTCAACGTGAAGCACGTGCAGTCAGTGAACTTGTTCATGAAAATATTGTAGAGTTATACGACGTAGACGATGATGGGCAAAATAGATATTTAGTTATGGAACATGTTGACGGAACTGATTTGAAGCAGTATATTCGTGAACATTATCCACTATCATTGGTTGAAGTTGTCAACATTATGACACAAGTCGTCAATGCTGTTTCTGTTGCGCATCATAAAGGGATTATTCACCGTGACTTAAAAACACAAAATATTTTAATCAGAAAAGACGGAGTGATTAAAATTACTGATTTTGGTATTGCGATCGGATTGAGTGATACAGCCGTTACACAAACTAATACTCTGGTAGGCTCTATTCATTACCTTTCACCTGAACAATCTAGAGGCGGCTCAGCTACGAATCAATCTGATATTTATGCTTTAGGGATTATTTTGTATGAATTGATTATGGGAGAAGTGCCATTTAATGGAGATTCAGCTGTATCTATTGCCATGAAACATTTCCAAAGTCCAATGCCGAGTATTGTTGAAAATGCTGTTCAAACAGTACCGCAAAGTTTAGAAAATGTTTTATTAAGAGCGACTACTAAAAATCCAAAATATCGTTATCCGTCATGTACGAGCATGTTACAAGATTTAAGAACCTGTCTAAAATTAAGTCGACAAAATGAAAAGAAATTTATAGAACCTAGCGGTAAACCAGTTGTGAAACAGCCTAGTAATGTGAGTGGCAATGTTGTCGTAAAACCTAAGACTCCCCCGTCCAAGCCAACATTTAAACCGCAAAAGAAAAAGAGTAAAAAAGGTTTTGTTTTGTTTGCGATGTTATTTGCTGCCTTGCTCGTTATTGGTGCAGGAACAATGTTTTTACTAGCTAATAGACCTAAAGATGTCCAAGTGCCAGAGGTTGTTGGAAAAACAGAAGTAGATGCTACTAAATTGTTAGCAGATATTGGGTTAATTGTTGAAAAAGTAGAAAAAGAAAAAAGTGATACTGTCAAAGAAGGTATGGCAATTAAGACAGATCCAAAAAGTAATACTGTGGTGAAACAAAATAGCAAAGTGATTTTATATGTGAGTTCAGGAGAAAATATGGAAACATTTGAGGACTACACGAATAAAGAATACAGTGCTATTTATACAGAACTGATAAAAAAAGGATATATCATTGAACGTAAAACAGAAGCGAGTGCAACGGTTAAAGCGGGATATATCATATCGCAAAGTATCCAAAGTGGTACGAAAGTGACACCAAAAGGAACCGTTGTTACTTTTACAGTAAGTTCGGGAGAAATTACTTTTGAAAATTATACTAACCAATTATTTGAAACAGTCAAAGGGAAATTGGTTTCTGAAGGATTTAATGTCACAAAAGAAGAGGTTCATAGTAATACAGTTAAAGAAGGCTATATTGTCGATCAGTCCATTACAGCTGGAACAAAAGTAAACCCAACACAAACGAGTGTGAAATTTTTTGTGAGTATTGGTAAAAAAGAAATTACAATGCCAAATCTATACGGCTCTAGTAAAGAATTTGTTGAAAATCAATTAAGTGACTTAGGTGTGACATATATTCTAAAACAAGAGTATTCTGAAAATCCAGTTGGTACTGTGATCCAACAATCTATTCCTGCAGGGTCAGTAATTAAAGAGGGTGTTGAAGTAACGATTACCATTTCAAGAGGAAAACAAAATCAAACAACGACAACTGAAACAACTACAGAAACGACGAGAAGAAGATACTAAAAATAAAAGGTAGTGAATGGTTATTCTCATTCACTACCTTTTTCTATCGTTGAAAAGACTATTAAATACATTGACTAGTACACTTTATTATAGAACTTGAAAATTTTGGATAAATATGGTGAAAAATACCTCCAAAATAAATATGGAAACGTATATAAATAAGATTGCAACAGAAAAAAAATGTGTTATACTATGTAGTGTAGTAAGAGTTATCATACTATTGCAAATTACATTTTTCACAATAGAAAGGTTGGATAAACAGATGAGTAAAATTGTTGTTGTCGGAGCAAACCATGCCGGTACAGCGTGTATCAATACAATCTTAGGAAATTATGGCGATCAAAATGAAGTTGTTGTATTTGACCAAAACTCAAATATTTCATTTTTAGGTTGCGGAATGGCTTTATGGATTGGGAAACAAATTGCAGGTCCAGAAGGATTATTCTATTCAGACAAACAAAAATTAGAAGCTGCTGGTGCAAAAGTTTATATGAATTCACCAGTTGAATCAATTGATTTTGATAAAAAAGAAGTTCACGTACTGATTAACGGTACTGAAAAACATGTTGAATCATACGAAAAATTGATTTTAGCAACAGGTTCACAACCAATTATTCCACCAATTAAAGGTGTTGAATTAGTACCAGGTACACGTGAATTTAAAGCAACTTTAGAAAACTTACAATTTGTTAAATTGTACCAAAACTCTGAAGAAGTGATTGAAAAATTAAAAAATAAAGACATCAAACGTGTTGCAGTTGTTGGTGCGGGTTATATTGGTGTAGAACTTGCTGAAGCATTTGAACGCTTAGGTAAAGAAGTTACTTTAGTAGATGTTGCTGAAACATGTTTAGGTGGATACTATGACAAAGATTTCACAGAATTGATGAGCCAAAACTTAAAAGATCACAATATTAAATTAGCATTTGGTCAAACAGTACAAGCTGTTGAAGGAAATGGTAAAGTTGAACGCTTAGTAACAGATAAAGAAACATTTGATGTTGATATGGTTATTTTAGCTGTTGGTTTCCGTCCAAATACAGCATTAGGAAATGGTCGATTAGAATTATTCAGAAATGGTGCATTCTTAGTTAACAAATCTCAAGAAACAAGCATGAAAGATGTTTATGCGATTGGTGACTGTGCAACAGTTTATGATAACTCAATTAACGATACAAGTTACATTGCATTAGCAACAAATGCTGTTCGTTCAGGTTTAGTTGCTGCACACAATGTAGCTGGTAAACATTTAGAATCAATTGGTGTACAAGGTTCAAACGGTATTTGTATTTATGATCTAAAAATGGTATCAACAGGTTTAACATTAGAAAAAGCAAAACGTGCTGGATATAATGCTGTTGTTACAGAATTTTCTGATTTACAAAAACCAGAATTTATTGAACATGACAACCATGAAGTAAAAATCAAAATCGTTTACGACAAAGACACTCGTGTTGTCTTAGGTTGCCAAATGGCATCTAAAGAAGATATGTCAATGGGTATTCATATGTTCTCATTAGCTATTCAAGAAAAAGTAACAATTGAAAGATTAGCTTTATTAGACATCTTCTTCTTACCACACTTCAACAAACCTTATAACTATATTACAATGGCTGCTTTAACAGCTAAAGATTAGTTTATTTATCAAAAGGTATAGCCTTTTAGGTGTTGATAGCCTTCCGAAAGGAAGCTATCAACACCTTTTAAATTAGGCTCTATAATAAATCATGTTGGTGGATAGCTCCACCAACATGATTTATTTATAGACTAATAGATGTATCATTTTATGTATTATGATAAAAAGTTTATTTCGATTTATATCGTTTTCTTTTTCTTGAAAAATTTAAATGATATTAAAAGATCTAATTATATCAATGAAAATGAGTGTTTTTCGATAAATTATTTTCTTTCGTAAAACGTAATAAAGTCTATTTTTATATTGATATTCAAATCTTAATGATGTAGAATATAGTTGTAAATAGAAGTGTTTACGATTGTTTACTTTAAAGAAAGGATGATGAGTATCGTTTTAATATGAAGAAAGTTATTTGGAAAAGATTGATACAACTTGTTTTTGTGATGTTTGGCATATCTTTCATAACTTTTTCACTGATGAATGTCATTGCATCAGATCCTATTACAATGAAGTATGAAAACATGCAACAACAAGTAGATAAGTCAGTTATTGAAAAAGAGAAAGAAAAATTAGGTTTAAATAAATCTTTTTTAGAACAGTATATTAGTTGGTTATCGAATATTTCTAAAGGTGATTTAGGAATGTCTTATCGTTATCAAAAACCAGTATCAGACAAATTAAAGGAAACAATTCCGAATACGCTTGTATTAGTTTCAGCAACTACGTTTGTTTCTGCAATATCTAGTCTATTTTTGGGGATAGTATCTGCTATTTATGAAAGAAAATGGATAGATTATCTGATACGTTTTTTTTCGTTTTTGGGTGTTGCGATGCCTAGTTTTTGGGTAGCACTCATTTTGATTTATACATTTTCTGTGTCCTTTCAATTATTACCTGTGTCAGGATATGGTACGTTTAGACATCTTATTTTGCCTATGTTGACCTTATCTATATGGATGATTGCTGTTTATACAAGGCAGATTCGCAATCAAATATTAGAAGAACATCAAAAAGATTATGTAAAAGGTTTGAAATCATTAGGTTTTTCTTATCGACATATTATGTTAAAAGAGATTTTACCCAATGCGTTATTACCAGTTCTAACAAATTTTGGGATGACCATTGGTGCTTTATTAGGTGGTACCGTCATTATTGAAACGATTTTTGGTTGGCAAGGCGTCGGTCGTTTAGTCATGGAAGCTATTAAAAATAGAGATTATCCAATTATTCAAGGCTATGTATTGTGGATGTCGATTATTTTTGTCAGTATCAATTTAATCGTTGATTTATTGTATCATGTATTAAATCCTCGTGTTCGATTGGAGGATATTTAATGTATATTAAAAGAGCCTTAAAGAATAAACAATTTATTATATGTATTAGTGGTATTATCTGCTTATTCGGTATTATTTGTTTAGCTCCATACATAGCACCTTATAGTCCATATGATTTGTTTTATGAACATATTTTACAATCGCCAAACACATCATTTTTAATGGGAACAGATCATTTAGGTAGAGATGTTTTTTCTCGTGTTTTGTATGGTGGGATGACGTCATTAGTGACAGCCATTGCGATTGTGTGTTTTGTTGCTGTAATAGGTATGTTACTAGGGGTTATATGTGCTTTATCATATAAATGGGTAGATACCGTTGTGATGCGATTATCTGATATGATTTTAGCATTTCCAAGTATGATTTTTACGATTGTGATTGTTAGTGTATTAGGAACAGGTACAGTCAATATTATTGTGGCAATTAGTGTGACGGGGTGGGTAGCTTATGCTCGTGTTGTACGTGCTATGATTTTATCTTTAAAACATGCTGAATTTATTGAAGAAGCTAAATTAGGAGGTGCCAAAACACCAAAATTGTTTTTCACCTACTTATTACCTAATATTATGCCGCATATACTTGTTTTATTAACACAAGATTTTAGTGAGAAATTACTCACTCTATCAAGTTTATCTTTATTAGGGTTAGGAGCACAACCTCCTCATCCAGAGTGGGGATATATGTTGAGTGAAGGAAAACCATATATTCAACATGCACCGTGGCTATTAGTCTTTCCCGGATTAGCCATTTTTATAAGTGTAATTTTATTTAGTTTATTGGGAGATAGTTTAAGAGAAATTCTTGATCCAAAAGAAAATATAAAAGAAAAAAGGAAGAAAAAAATGTCATTGAAAAAATTTACATCTAAATGGAGTATCTTGATTGCTTTATTATTCGTTTTAGTAGGGTGTGGAACATCTAAAATGGAAGAAAAAGCCGAAACAAAAGAAGCAAAACATTTAACAGCAGCACTATATTGGTTTGGAGATGATTTAGATCCAGCAAATGGATGGAATGCGTGGACTTTATCTCGTATTGGTGCAGCAGAAACATTAGTGACAGTCAATGAACACATGAAATTTGAGCCACAACTAGCAGATAAATGGGAAGTTGTGAATGAGAAAACTTGGAAATTCCACATTCGACAAGGTGTTAAATTTAGTAATGGAAAAGTAATGACACCAGAAGATGTGAAGAAAAGTATTGAACGTGTTATTTCAAAAGATGAGCGTGCAAAAAGTAATGCCAAATTAGATAAGATTGAAGTTGACGGAGAATATGTACTTTATCATACAACAGAGCCTTATGGTTCATTGTTAGCAAACTTAACAGAGCCATTGTTTACGATTATTGATACATCTCAACCAGAAGAAAGCATCGCAACAAAACCAGTGACAACTGGACCTTATGCTGTTAAAGAATTGAAAAAAGAAGAACAAATTGAATTAGTTGCGAATGAACATTATTGGAATGGTAAACCGGGATTAGATACATTAACTGTTCGTAATATTGAAGATGACGATACACGTTTATTAGCATTACAATCAGGAGATGTTCAAATTGCTCAAAAAATAAGTGGCGTTGGTTTGGAACAATTATCTAAAAATGCTGACTTCCAAATTTTAGAAGTTCCGTCATTACGCGTTTATTATATGGCATTAAATCATAAAAATGCGTTTTTAAAAGATAAAGAGATTCGACAAGCAATGGCGTATGCGATTGATAGAGAAAAATTAGCCAAAATTGTACGCGGAGAAGCTGTTGGAGCAGCTTTCCCACGAAGCGCAGGTTATGGATACGATAAAATTGATAAACAATCGTATGATTCTGAAAAAGCAAAAGATTTATTAGCAAAAGCTGGTTTTGTTGCAGGATCAGATGGCATTTTAGAAAAAGATGGTAAAAAATTAGCCTTTACATTGTCCCTTGCGCAAGCATCGCCTTTGGCAGAAGTTTTACAATCACAATTAAAAGAAGTGGGTATTGCATTGAATATTAACTTAACAGAAAACATCAATGAATCTAAAGTTGCGAAAGACTTTGATATTTTCTTGTTCAGTTACATTACAGCAACAACTGGTGATTCAAAACGCTTTATGGAACAAAACTACTCAACACATGGAACAGACAATTTTGGAAGTTACTCTAATCCAGAATTTGATAAAATTGTTGAAGAATTGGTAACAGAATTTGATCAACAAAAACGTGTTGAATTAACCATTCAAGGTCAACAAATTTTAAATAAAGATGTTGCGAATATTTATTTAACAACAGGTATTACAAATTCAGTTGCTACTAAAAAAGTGAAAAATGTTGTGTCTTTCCCAATTGATTATTACTTCATTACGAAAGATTTAACAGTTGAATAAATAATAGGGCTGAGATTCTCAGCTCTATTCTATTATTAGAGGGATATTATGTGTAAAAATGTTATGTCAATAGAAAATCTGTCTATTTACTATGGTGAAAAATGTGTCGTACAGCATGTGAATTTATCGTTGAAAAAAGGAGAGATTTTAACAGTCGTTGGTGAAAGTGGTAGTGGTAAAAGCACTTTATTAAGTGCGATTTCCGGTTTATTAAATTCAACGGCTACAATAGAAACGGGCACGATTTATTTAGAAGAAACACCTCTCCATGAAAATAAAACAATGTATCGTGTGAATCGAAAAGATATGACGATGATTTTTCAAAATCCGGGTGCTTTTTTCAATCCGATGAAAAAAATAGGTAAACAATATGAACAATATTTATGTTTGCACGGTGTAATAGATAAACAAGAGCAAAAACACATACAGAAAATGATGTTAGAAAAAGTACATTTATGCGATGTAGATAGAGTATTAAATGCTTATCCATTTGAATTAAGTGGAGGCATGCAGCAACGTGTGTCTATTGCTATGGCAACAACATTTAAACCAAAATTATTATTGGCAGATGAACCAACGAGTGCCTTAGATGTAACGACACAAGCAGATATTGTGAAACATTTTATTCAATTATCCAAAGAGGAAACAGCTATTTTAATGGTCACGCATAATATGAGTGTTGCGTCTTATTTGAGTGATAAAATAGCTGTGATGAAAGACGGACGAATTATCGAGTATGGAAATAGAGATGATATTATTTATCGACCAAAAGAAGCGTATACGAAAGCTTTAATTGAGGCAACACCAAGTTTGAGTGAGGTAGAGAATGGATAAAGATATGATTTTACGTGTTGAAAATGTTGATAAAATATTTAAAAACAAACAGGATTATACCGCTTTAAAACAAATATCTTTTTCTTTACATCAAAATGAATGTCTAGGAATTGTTGGTGAAAGTGGCAGTGGTAAAAGTACATTGGCAAAAGTGCTACTCGGTTTACATTCAGTGACAAAAGGACAAATATGGTATAAGAATAAAGATGTGACAACGTTTAATGCTAAACAAATGCGAGAGTATCGTCAACATATTCAAATGGTTTTTCAAAATCCTTTAGCTGCATTTAGTCCAAGAATGCGTATTGGTACATTTCTATCTGAAAGTTTAGTCAATTATGGTATTCAAACCCGAGAAGAAGCAAAGCAAACAGCAAAGACATTATTAACCTCTGTTGGATTAGATGAATCCTATTTAGAGGCATTTCCTCATGAACTTAGTGGAGGACAGCTCCAAAGAGTTGTGATTGCTAGAGCTATTTCTATTCATCCAGATATTGTTATTTATGATGAGGCAACGAGTGCTTTAGATGTTTCTGTTCAAAAGAATATTTTAGATTTACTCAAACAACTGCATCAAATGTATCAAATGGCAAGTATTTTTATTAGTCATGATTTAGCTGTTGTGAAACAAATGACAGATAGAATACTTGTGATGTATCAAGGTGAGATTGTGGAAATTTTAAAGAGTAGTGAATTACATTTAGCACAACATCCTTATACAAAGACTTTACTAGATGCAACATTTTCTGTGTATCAGCATAAATCAGAGTAAGTATCAATAAAAAATAGTGTTAGTTGATATGAACTATAGATATATTTTTTGTGGAATATTATTTACTATCTATACATTTTATCTAAAAAGATATATAGTACTGTTATATTATATCATTTATAAATATTCAAAATTTATCTAAAGTATGTGTATCTATTATATGAGGTGAATATAAATGGAAAATAAATTTAAAAATAATTTTATATCAATATATGGTGAACGTGTTTGGAAAGATTTTTTTAATACAACAAGACAAATACCTGGTAGTGATGTCATTAAATTGAAATTTTATATAGAAAAAATTGATAGAGTAAGTAATTTTTATAAAATAAAGAACAAACGTTTTACAAGATTTGTTCTAATTACACTTGAAAAATATTATGGTAATGCAACAATAGATTTTAGTGAAATATTAAAATCAGATTCTAATGCATATAAATGGGAAATAGAACATATTGTTTCTAAAGCTAAGAAAAAGGATAATCGTTTATCTAATTTGACGATAATATCTAGGGATTTAAATGGATTAGAGGAATATAAAATAGCGGAATTTTCTAAAAAGAGAGAACTAATGAAAAAAAATAAAGAATATTATTTTTATTTAAATGAAATATTTAGAAATCCATCTGAAAATGTTGATGAATATTTTGAAAGTAGAGGACAACAATTAAAAGATGATTTTAAGAAAGTATTTTGTGATGAAAATTATACAGAGTATTTATTGAAAATATTGAATATATCTGATAATGATGTGAATAGATGATTTCTAACTCAATTAATATATTTACTATTTTATATGTAATATATTTTTTGTTGACAGATAGATTATTTTTTAATATACTTTGAACATCAAATAACTTTGAGTTTCAAAGTATTTGGTATGATATATCATGAGTAAAGGAGTATTTGAGTTGACTGAAACAGATGTAATCAATAGTTATCTTGTCAAAGTCTTTAATGAAATTTTAAACATTGAAGAAACGGCATTAAAAACGAGCCAATTTTCAGATTTATCCATTAAAGAAATGCATACCATTGAAGCAATTACATTATATGATGAACCAACATCTACGGAAGTAGCTAATAAACTCAATATTACGGTTGGGACGTTAACAGTGGCCATTCATGCACTAGTAAGAAAAGGCTATGTGGAGCGTATTCGACGTGATAAAGATAAACGCATTGTTCGTTTAGGTTTAACAAAAAAAGGTAAGTTGCTTTATCGTTTACACGACAAATTTCATCGTGAAATGGTAAAAGAAACATTAAAAGGTATGAATTCAGAAGATGTCAAAATCTTAAAAATGGGACTTGAAAACTTACATCACTTTTTACAAAACAAGCAACAAGAACAGTTACACTCAAAAAAATAATATGGGAACAAGACTTATTGCAACAGGTTCCTATTTACCAAAAACAAGTTTATCAAATGACGATTTGACAAACTTTCTTGATACAAGTGATGAATGGATTTATAAGCGAACAGGTATTCAAAAACGACATATTGCAACAGATGAGAACACATCAGATTTAGGAGCTAAAGCTGCTCTTAACGCTTTGGAAAAAGTAGATATTTCACCTGAAGAGATTGGATTTATTATTGTTGCGACAATGAGCCCTGATTTTATAAGTCCAAGTACAGCCTGTTTAATTCAAGAAAAAATAGGTGCTATCAATGCATTTGCTTTTGATGTAAGTGCAGCGTGCAGTGGATTTATTTATGCACTCACGATTGCAGACAGTATGTTTCATACACAATCTTGTGAATATGGTATGGTCATTGGAGCAGAAGTGATGTCTAAAATGGTCGATTGGTCTGATAGAAAAACGAGTGTTCTATTTGGTGACGGTGCAGGCTGTGTGATTTTGAAAAAAGACAGTCAAAATAGTATTATGTACGCCTCCTTAAATAGTGATGGCTCACATTATAAAGCACTAACAGCAAAAGAGCAGCCTGTGCAAAATGCGTTATGTACGATTGACAGTAAACATCATGCACTAGATATGGACGGAAGAGCTATTTTTAATTTTGCAACGAAACAAGTTCCAATAGAGATGCTAGATGCATTACAACAAACGTCTTTAAAGCCAGACATGATTGATTATTATGTGTGTCATCAAGCGAATGCACGAATGATTGACATATTTGCAAAAAAATTAAAACAACCCATTGAAAAATTTCCAATGAATATTTCCCGTCTTGGTAATACATCTTCGGCAAGTATTCCGATTTTATTAGATGAATTATGTCAAACTAGACATATTTGTTTAGACGGTACGAAAACAGTTATGATGACTGGTTTTGGTGGAGGTTTAACATGGGGAACACTTATTATAAATATATAAATTTGGAGGAATACATTATGACAACAACATTTGAAAAAATTCAAGATATTATTGTGGAGCAATTAGATAAAGAAAAAGATGAAGTAACATTAGAAACAAACTTTAAATCAGATTTAGATGCAGATAGTTTAGATTTATTCCAAGTTATCAACGATATTGAAGACACATTTGATGTTAAAATTGATACAGATGAAAATATTGAAACAGTATCTGATTTAGTTGCTTATGTTGAAGAACAATTAAATAACTAATAAGTTCTTTGTTATATCGTGTTATTTGACGATAATACAAGAATTTTTATACAGATACTTTGAATATCAAAATATATGGAGCGTTATATGCAAAGTCATTTATGCAAACTTTTAAATATTCAATATCCTATTTTTCAAGGTGCAATGGCTTGGGTAGCTGATGCTGATTTAGCGAGTGCTGTATCAAATGCAGGAGGATTGGGCATTGTTGGAACAGGACATGATACCCCTGAGATTGTTGCCGAAAAAATAGCTGATATAAAAGCAAAAACGACAAAACCATTTGGTGTGAACATTATGTTATTAAATCCTCATGTACAAGAGGTTGTTGATGTGGTATGTCAATCTGGTGTAAAAGTTGTCACAACAGGAGCAGGTAGTCCTGGAAAATATATGGATAAATTTAAAGCTGCGGGTATTATTGTTATTCCAGTTGTTGCGTCTGTTGCACTTGCTAGACGTATGGAAAACGACGGAGCAGATGCTATTATCGTTGAAGGAATGGAAGCAGGTGGCCATATTGGAAAATCGACAACAATGGCACTATTACCACAAGTTGTCGATGCTGTGAGTGTACCAGTCATTGCTGCTGGAGGTATTGGCGACGGTAGAGGTATGGCAGCAGCCTACATGTTAGGAGCAAGTGGTATACAAGTTGGAACACGATTTGTTGTCGCAAAAGAATCGAATGCTCATGCCAATTTTAAGCAAGCCATTTTAAAAGCAAAAGATATTGATACAGTTATTACAGGGCAATTAACGGGACATCCTGTTCGTGTGTTACGTAATAAATTAACAAGAGAATATTTACAAGCAGAAAAAGAAGAAACAAGCAAAGAGAGTCCTGACTTTGAACGTTTAGAAAATATGGCACGAGGTGCACTAAGACGTGCTGTTGTAGAGGGAGATAAAATAAGAGGATCTATGATGGCAGGGCAAATTGCTGGTCTAATTTCTAAAGAACAGACATGTCATGATATTATTCAAGATTATATGCGGGAATGTTCAGAAACTATTCAAAAACAAATTGAGTATTGGAGTAAATAATATGACATTAGCATTTGTTTTTAGTGGACAAGGAGCTCAATATGAAAAAATGGGATCTACCTTATATGAAAAATATCCACAAGTAAAAGAAATATATGATAAAGCTAAAGACTTATTAGGTTATGATATTTTATCTTTAACAAAAGAACAATTAAATCAAACCTATTATACACAACCAGCAATTTTCACAATGAGTGTTGCAATAACACACTTATTCTCTAGTCACGGTATTCAACCAAATATCGTTGCAGGACTAAGTTTAGGTGAATACAGTGCTTTAGTTTGTGCGAATACTTTATCATTTGAAAAGGCATTGTTACTTTTACAAAAAAGAGCTCAATTTATGGAGCAAGTCAGTCAACAAACAGTGTCTAAAATGCTTGCCGTAATGAATATGCCACGTGAAGAACTTGAAGCACTATGCAAACAAGTTTGTGACACAAGTACCTATTATGTTGCTCCGGCAAATTATAATATGCCAGGACAAATTGTTATTTCTGGAGAAGAAAAAGGTATTCTACTTATGGAACAACTTTTAACGGAAAGAGGGATGAAATACTTACCTTTATCTGTGAGTGGTGCATTCCATACAAAACTGATGCATGAAGCCTCTGTTTTATTACGCCCATTTTTAGAAAAAGAAGTATTTCATGAACCGATTATACCAGTTATTTGTAATACGTATGCTAAAGATATACGTTCTTTCTCTATTCCAGATGTTTTAACAAAACAAATAGAAAATCCTGTTTATTTTCAAGACTCCATTCAAGAAATGATACGTTTAGGTGCGACAACATTTGTGGAAATTGGTCCTAAAAAAATATTAAGTAAATTTATTAAAAAAATTGATAAAAATGTTCATGTGATGAATGTTGAAGATGTATTATCATTTGAACATGCTATTCATGCGTTAGAGGAGTGAAGTCATTGAAAGGAAAAACAGTATTTATTACAGGTAGTTCACGAGGAATTGGTAAAGAAATTGCCATTTCTTTTGCAAAAGAAGGTGCTAATATTATTTTGAATGCACGTTCTCATGTATCGGAGGATGTTATTTCAGAAATAACGTCTTACGGTGTTCAATGTGCCGTTGTATTAGGAGATGTAAGCCAATTTGATCAAGCAAAAGAAATGATAAAAACAGCTCATGAAACATTTGGTTCATTAGATGTTTTAGTGAATAATGCAGGAATTACAAAAGACCAGTTATTATTACGTATGAGTGAAGAAGACTTTGATAATGTATTAAATATCAATTTAAAAGGTACCTTCAATATGATAAGACATGCTGTACCAATTTTATTAAAGCAACGTTCTGGTAGTATTATCAATGTTTCTAGCGTTGTTGGATTAGCAGGTAATATTGGACAAGTAAATTATGCAGCATCAAAAGCAGGTATTATTGGTTTGTCTAAAGCTGTTGCTAAAGAAGTAGCACCTCGTGGTATTACATGTAATGTAATTGCTCCCGGTTATATTGATACAGATATGACAGATATTTTAAATGAAGATGTAAAAAAAGCAATGATAGATACTATTCCGTTAAAACGAATTGGACAAGCACAAGAAGTTGCACAAGCTGCTGTTTATTTAGCTAAAGCAAGTTATGTAACTGGACAAGTGTTATCCGTTAATGGCGGTATGTACATGTAATACAATTAAATACTTTGAATATCAAAGGAAATAGGAGAAGGAATATGAATCGAGTTGTAGTCACTGGTCTAGGGGCAATTACACCCCTAGGAAATGATGTGGAAACGTATTGGGGAAATTTAAAAGAGGGAAAACATGGGATTGCACCTATTACAAAATTTGATGCGAGTCAAACAGGTGTTACATTAGCTGCAGAAGTGAAAGCATTTGATCCTAGTTTAACAATGGATAGAAAAGAATATAAACGTATGGCTCTTTTTTCTCAATATGCGATTGCGGCAACTGCAGAAGCATTATCTAGTGCAGGTTTAAGCGATTTATCACAACAAACGAATGTTGATAGAGTAGGTGTTATGATTAGTTCTGGTATTGGTGGATTAGATGACATGGAAGCAGGCATTATTAAAATGCATGAAAAAGGTGCTAAACGTGTTCCACCATTATTCGTTCCACTAACAATTGGCAATATGGCTTCAGGAAATGTTGCTATAAAATATGGTGCTAAAGGAATCTGCTTAGATATTGTTACAGCATGTGCATCTTCAACAAATGCTATTGGTGAAGCATACCGTCATATTAAACATGGATATTCGGATATTATCATTGCTGGTGGTAGTGAAGGAACAATTTGTGAAATTGGGATTGCAGGTTTTGCGGCTTTAACAGCTTTATCAACAAGTGAAAATCCAGATAGAGCATCTATACCTTTTGATAAAGAAAGAAACGGTTTCATTATGGGAGAAGGAGCCGGCATTTTAATATTAGAAAGTTTAGAGCATGCTCAAAAACGTGGCGCAACTATCTATGCTGAAGTGGTTGGATATGGTAGCAATGCAGATGCTTATCACATGACGGCGCCAACACCTGACGGTAGTGGTGCTGGAAAAGCAATGTTATTAGCAATAGAAGAAGCCGGTATTCAACCTTGTGATATCGACTATGTAAATGCGCATGGAACAAGTACACCGACAAATGATAGTGCTGAAACCACGGCTATTAAATATGCTTTTAAAGAGCATGCCTATAAATTGGCGATTTCAAGTACAAAAAGTATGACAGGACATTTACTAGGGGGAGCTGGTGCTGTGGAAGCCATCGCATGTGTCAAAGCATTGCAAGAAGGTATATTGCCACCAACAGCTAATTATCAAGAAGCAGATGCATTATGCGATTTAGACTATATTCCAAATAAGGCACGTGCATGTGATGCACACTATGCTATCAGTAACTCATTAGGTTTTGGTGGACATAATGCCGTATTGTGTTTTAAAAAGTGGGAGATAAAATAAAAGCATCGGAGAGTATTCATGATGAGTTTTGAAAAGATAAAAGAGTTAATTCAATTAGTGAATCAATCAGAGATGATGTATGTTGACATCAAAACAGACGATATGCACATCACTTTATCTAAAAGAGAGCAAGCAGATTTAGTACATGCACCATTGTCACATAGTCAAACACAAACTGATAGCAAACAAGAAATATCTGTGGTGACAAATGATGAAACGATACCAACACAAGCTATTTCTCAAGGAAATATTATTGAAAGTCCATTAGTCGGTGTTGCTTATTTATCTCCAGCACCAGATTTATCCCCTTTTAAACAAGTTGGTGATACAGTTGCTGTTGGTGATGTATTGTGTATCGTTGAAGCAATGAAAATTATGAATGAAATTAAAAGTGACGTTGCAGGTGTTGTCACAGAGATAATGGTAGATAATCAACAAATTGTTGAATTTGGGCAACCTCTATTTAGAATTTTATAAGGAGTAAGAATATGACAGTCTTAACAGCACAAGAAGTAATGGATATTATTCCAAATCGTTTTCCTATTTTTTTCATTGATCGTGTTGATGAACTTATTCCAGGAGAACGTGTTGTTTGTACAAAAAATGTAACAATAAATGAACAAGTTTTTCAAGGGCATTTTCCAGGAGAACCTGTTTTACCGGGTGTCTTCATTGTAGAAGCATTGGCACAAGCTGGGTCAATTCCGCTATTACAAAAAGAGGAATTTAAAGGACAAACAGCTTATTTAGGTGGGTTAAATAAAGTCAAATTTAGACAAAAAGTTGTACCAGGTGACGTGTTGCGTCTACAAGTAGATATTGTTAAATTAAAATCTTACGCAGGTATTGGCTTTGGACAAGCCTTTGTTGGCGATAAAAAAGTATGTGAAGCAGAAATGACATTTATTATTGGACGGTAAGGTATGATAAAAAAAGTATTGATTGCCAATCGTGGTGAAATTGCTGTACGAATTATCCGTGCTTGCCATGAACTAGGTATTGAAACAGTTGCGATTTACTCAAAAGCAGATACAGATGCCTTACATGTTATGTTGGCAAATGAAGCAATTTGTGTGGGAAATGCAAAATCTAGTGAATCTTATTTAAATAAAGTAGCCATTTTGAGTGCGGCGATTGTCACTGGTGCAGATGCCATTCATCCAGGTTTTGGATTTTTGTCTGAAAATGCTGATTTTGCTAAAATGTGTCAAGAATTGAATATTGTTTTTATTGGTCCAGCAGCATCGGTTATTGACTTAATGGGGAATAAAGCAAATGCTAGAGAAGCAATGCAAAAAGCAGGTGTTCCTGTTATTCCGGGTAGTCCAAAATCTTTAGTGAATACTGAGGATGCACTTCATTGGGCAAATGAAATTGGCTATCCTATTATGCTAAAAGCTGTTTCAGGCGGTGGTGGAAAAGGAATGCGTAAAGTGTATACATCTGATGAATTAGTTTCAGCATTTCAAACAGCACAAGCAGAAGCTCTTGCTGCGTTTGGCGATAATCGAATGTACCTTGAAAAAATTATTTCTCCAGCTAGACATATAGAAATTCAGATTTTAGCTGATAAACATGGACATGTCATTCATTTAGGAGAGCGTGATTGTTCCTTACAACGTCATCATCAAAAAGTATTAGAAGAAAGTCCGTCACCTTATTTAGACGCTATGCTTCGAGAAAAAATGGGTGAAAGTGCTGTGAAAGCTGCTACTTATGTTGGCTATGAGAATGCGGGAACCATTGAATTTTTAGTAGATGAAGAAAAAAATTATTATTTTATGGAAATGAATACGCGCATTCAAGTGGAACATCCTGTTACTGAAATGGCAACAGATATAGATATTGTTAAATGGCAATTACGTATTGCAGGTGGAGAGATGTTAACTGTCCAACAAAAAGATGTTGCATTGACAGGACATACGATTGAGTGTCGTATCAATGCTGAAAATCCGAGTAAACATTTTATGCCAAGTTGTGGTACTTTAACTTTTTTAAACCTTCCAAGTGGATGCAATGGATTGCGTGTTGAAACAGCGATGTATCAAGAGTATACAATTCCACCATTTTATGATGCCATGGTTGCTAAAATTATCGTAAAAGATGATACGAGAGAAAAAGCTATTCGAAAAATGCAGCGTGCATTAAGTGAATTATTTATTGAAGGTATTGATACAAACATTACCTTTCAAGAAGCCATTTTACAAGATGAAGCATTTTTAGAAAACCGCTTTGATATAGAGTATTTGGAACGTTCATTTTTGGAAACTTTCCATAAAAAGCACTCTATACAAAAGTCACAATAGGAGTAGTCTATGAAACCATTTAGAAAACGAGCATATATTTCTATTCCGTCTAAACAAGATATTGAAAAAAGACAGATGAGTATTCCTGACGGTATGTGGGGAAAATGCCCACATTGTCATCATATTTTTTATTTGCCGGATATAGAACCTTTTAAATGTTGTCAACAATGTCACTATCCATTTCGCTTATCTGCTTTTGAAAGATTGGCGTTAACCGTTGATTTAAATAGTTTTTGTGAATGGTTGCCAAAACTTTCTATTCAAAATCCACTTGATTTTCCTGCTTATGAGGAAAAAATAGAAACATTACAAGAAAAAACAGCACTCGACGAGGCAGTGCTTATAGGGCAGGCATGTATCAATGAATTGCCAGTTGCTATTGGTATTATGGATACCCATTTCATTATGGGTAGTATGGGAAGTAATGTTGGTGAAAAGATTACATATCTTTTTGAACAAGCACTTGAAAAAAATCTTCCTGTCATTTTATTTTGTGCATCTGGTGGTGCTAGAATGCAAGAAGGTATTTTATCTTTAATGCAGATGGCAAAGGTGAGTGTAGCGGTATCCAATCATGGACAAGCTGGTTTGTTTTATATGGCTGTATTAACAGATCCAACAACAGGTGGTGTTACAGCAAGTTTTGCTATGGAAGCAGATATGATTGTTGCTGAACCAAAAGCAACGGTTGGATTTGCTGGTAAACGTGTCATTGAACAAACAATCAAAGAGAAACTTCCAGATGATTTTCAATCTGCTGAACAAGTGCAAAAGAATGGCTTTATTGATTGTATTGTCAAAAGAGAAGCATTGCGTTCTTTTTTAGGTACTGTTTTGTCTATACATACGAGTATGGGAGGTTGTCATGAAAAAAGCAAGTGATATTGTTAAATTAGCTCGAGATACACAAAAAATGACCACAAAAGAGTGGATAGCAGCATTGTTTCATCAGTTTATTGAATTAAAAGGTGATAGATACTATGCCGATGATCAAGCCATTGTGGGAGGCATTGCTTTTTTTGATGAGCAACCTGTGACTATTATTGGGACACAAAAAGGACATGATTTAGCAAGTAATATGGCATGTAATTTTGGTTCACCTTTACCAGAAGGTTATCGAAAAGCGTATCGGTTAATGGAACAAGCTGAAAAATTTCAAAGACCGATTATTACATTTGTCAATACAGCAGGAGCTTATTGTAGTTCAGAATCAGAAAGTAGAGGTATTGGTGAAGCTATCGCACAAAATTTGGTGCTGATGAGTCAATTAACGGTTCCAATTATAACGATTATTATCGGAGAAGGTGGAAGCGGAGGAGCGTTGGCTTTAGCCATGGGTAATAAAGTATACATGTTAGAACATAGTATGTATTCGGTACTTTCTCCGGAAGGTTTTGCTGCTATTTTATGGAAAGATGCATCTAAAAGTGCAGAAGCAGCAGATATGATGAAATTAACACCGGATAGTCTACTTGATTTAAATATTATTGACGGTATTTTCCAAGAAACGCTAGGAAAAGCCAAACGCCGTTTAAGACCAAAAGAACAAGTGATTGAAGACGTGCGTTCTGAAATAAAACAGGTACTAACTTTTTATGAAAAGTTAACACCTGAAGAAATTAAACAAGATAGACAAAAAAGATTTAGAAAATATTAGACATTCTTCTCAATTAGTGATAGAATAATCCCAACTAAAAGAAATCTTTTTAAAGTAGTCCAGAGAGACTAACAAGAGATGAACAATGAACTGATTTTTCGGTGTTTTTGTACACCCATTTTGTCATACCTTGTGGTCTTAATGACTACAAGGTATTTTTTGGTGCTTATATAAAAATAAAAAGGAGCTGTCAACACATGAAAAATTTAGTTACAATGGAAACATTATCCAATGAAGAAGTATTTGCACTTGTCAAACGTGCTATTGAATTAAAAAATGGTGCGCCTGTTTTACAAAGACCTGATTTATACGTTTCTAATTTATTTTTTGAAAATTCAACTCGAACAAAAGTTAGTTTTGAAGTGGCAGAAAGAGAAGTTGGTCTTAAAGTTGTTCCTTTTGAAGTAAGTACATCATCTGTTCAAAAAGGGGAAACACTATATGACACATGTAAAACTCTTGAAATGATTGGATGCCATTTATTAGTGATTCGACATAGTGAAAATGAATATTATAAACAATTAGAAAATTTATCTATTCCTGTCATTAGTGGGGGAGATGGAACGGGGCAACATCCGTCACAATGCTTATTAGATTTAATGACGATTTATGAAGAATTTGGTTATTTTGAAGGGTTAAACATTGTTATTGCTGGAGATATTAAAAATTCTCGTGTGGCGAAAAGTAATGCAGTTGCTTTAAGTCGCTTAGGAGCAAATGTAACCTTTGTTGCACCAGATCATTGGAAAGATGAAACAGTAGGTACTTTTGTTGATATTGACGATGTGATTGAAAAAGTTGATGTATGTATGTTATTACGTGTACAACATGAAAGACATGGACATACTTTATACAATTTTTCTCCAGAAACGTATCATAGAGCATACGGATTAACAATGGAACGCTATGGAAAATTGCAAGAGCATGCCATTGTATTGCATCCAGCACCGGTCAATCGTGATGTTGAAATTGCAGATGAGCTTGTAGAAGCACCAAAATCACGTATTTTTGAACAAATGAGAAATGGTATGTTTATGCGTCAAGCTATTCTGGAAAAAGTGATTACCGAAAACCAATTATAAAAAGGAGTTTGTTATGCTGATTTTAAAAAATGGAACAGTCTTAGAACAAGATACACTTATGTCTTATGATATTGCTATTGAGGGCGGAAAAATTAAAGAAATATCACCAGACATAAAAGTATCTAAAACGGATAAAGTGATTGATGTGAAAGGGTGTTTTATTTCTCCAGGATTTATTGATGTCCATGTGCATTGGAGAGAACCTGGTTTTACACATAAAGAAACCATTTATCATGCTTCCAGAGCAGCAGCAAGAGGTGGATTTACAACGGCAATGCCAATGCCAAATTTAAATCCTGTTCCAGATACATACGAACATTTAAAACAGCAACTAGATATTATTGAAAGAGATTCTGTTATTCGTGCGATACCGTATGGAGCTATTACAAAAAATGAATTAGGACAAGAATATGCAGAGTTTGAAGCATTAGCGCCTTATGTTTTTGCTTTTAGTGATGACGGTAGAGGTGTTCAAGATGCTAATATGATGTTTGAGTCAATGAAGGTAGCAGCATCTCTCAATAAAGCAATTGTGGCACATTGTGAAGATAATTCATTGATTAGAGGTGGTTGTATGCATTGTGGACAAAGAAGCATTGCATTAGGTTTACCAGGCATTCCGTCTGTTTGTGAAAGTGTACAAATCGCAAGAGATATACTTCTTGCTGAAGCAACAGGCTGTCATTATCACGTTTGTCATGTGTCTACAAAAGAGTCTGTTCGATTAGTAAGAGAAGCAAAACAAAATGGTATCCATGTCACATGCGAAGTTTGTCCACATCATTTATTAAGCGATGAGAATGATATTCCATGTGACAATGGATTATGGAAAATGAATCCACCGTTACGTGCAAGAGAAGATAGACAAGCACTAATAGACGGTTTACTAGATGGTACGATTGATATTATTGCCACAGATCACGCACCGCATACGACAGAGGAAAAAGAAGTGTCTATGACACAAGCAGCATTTGGAATTGTTGGTTGCGAAACAGCCTTTAGCCAATTGTATACAGCCTTTGTTAAGACAGGTATTTTCTCTTTATCTTTCTTAGTGGATAAAATGAGTACAAATGTCGCAAAAATTTTTGATTTACCATACGGAACATTGGAGATTGGTTACCCTGCCGATATAACAGTCATTGATTTAAACAAAAAAGAAACGATAGATCCAACAAACTTTTTATCCAAAGGAAGAAATACACCGTATGCAAACGAAGAAATAACGGGTATACCAGTATTGACACTTGTTGAGGGGCGAATTGCCTACAATCGTTTATAGGAGGATTTTATGAATACAACAACATCATTTAAAGATTACACACTGAATAGTTGCTTATTGAATGCTTCAGGCATTCACTGTTTAACAGTAGAGGACTTAAATGCTTTAAGTCAAAGTCAAGCGGGTGCTTTTGTAACAAAAACAGCTACATTGCATGAAAGAGAAGGAAATCCAACACCACGCTATTTTGATACACCACTAGGTAGTATTAACTCTATGGGATTACCTAACTTAGGTGTTGATGTCTATTTAAATTATGTTATTGAGTACGAAAAATCACATCCTGAAAAACCATGTTTTTTATCTGTCGTGGGAATGAGTTATGAAGAAACAATTTCTATTTTGAAAAAAGTTCAAGAAAGTGATTATCAAGGCATGACAGAATTTAATTTATCGTGTCCAAACTTACCCGGAAAACCTCAAATTGCTTATGATTTTGAATTGACACATCAATTATTATCAGATGTTTTCTCATTTTTTACAAAGCCACTAGGTGTCAAATTACCACCTTATTTTGATATGGCACATTTTGATGCCATTTCTACAATTTTAAATCAATTTCCCTTAGCTTATGTAAACACCATTAACAGCATAGGGAATGGCTTATACATTGATGTGGATAGTGAATCTGTTGTCATTAAACCAAAAAGTGGTTTTGGAGGAATTGGTGGGGCGTATGTCAAACCAACCGCTTTAGCGAATGTGCGTGCCTTGTGTACACGCTTAAATCCAAGCATTCAAATTATTGGAACAGGTGGAGTATTAACAGGACAAGATGTTTTTGAACACTTATTATGTGGAGCAAGTCTTGTTGCTGTTGGCACACAATTATACAAAGAAGGTTTAGGTGTTTTTGATAGACTAAACCGAGAATTAAGTATTATTATGAAGAAAAAAGGTTACACATCTATTGAACAATTCAGAGGAAAATTAAAGGATATGTAAGCTATTAGCAAGAGGTACCCTAACATTTTTAGATGTTAAGGTACCTCTTCTTTGTAAAAACCAAAAAGTGACTTTTGGGTACAATATGCAGTATGTTGAAAGTGAAACTGTTCAGAATTTCTAATGGTCTTTCCTAATATAATCTTTTTAAGATATTGTCAATATGCACATGTTATTTAATATGTAGAATAAAAAGTCCTCCAATTGTAAAGTAAAGTGCAAAAAAACAGATAATTACTTTCTCTTTTGCGGGGTTAATAACCAAACAATAAAAACAAAGGTTTTCTAGTCAAGGCGAAAAACAAAGTGTGCCTTGACGGGAAAC